>JAOUHJ010000107.1 GCA_029865225.1 Nitrospira sp. | reverse complement strand
GCCGGCAGGGGAAGATCCGTCATTTCGATGATCATCCGCACTCGCCGTTGGTACAGCCAGCGCATGATTTGCGTGGCTCGATAGTCCGGCCAGGACTGGGCGCGGACAAATTTCACCATCTGAGATTCAGTGAAGGCCAAAAGTGGTGGCTGGCTGGTCGGATCCGACATGAGTCAAACCGGAATTCCAGTTCTCATAGGAGGGTAGAGCCTATCATAGCGAGAACCTGCCCGCCTATGGAGCTCTCTTGATCAGGTGGTCCGAAACTTCTTCCATTGTGGGCGGCCCTGTATATAATGAAGCGAGATGAAAGTCGGCAGGCACCTGTGAAAACCTCGACCACATATTACCTGATCCTCGGTTGCACACTGGCGTTTGTGTGTGGGGTGGCACCTGTGTTTGGAGGTGTGGTCTCTCGTGATGCCTCTACGTCGCAGGGTGCCAAATCTCAAGATTCAACGGCTGAACGCTGCCTTTCTGCAGAAGAGTGTTTCGCGGCAGCGGTCTTCGCCAAAGAGCGACCCGGCCCATCCTTCACGAAGGATCAAGCCACGGCGCTGAAACTGGAACGTCTGCGAAAGGTCATAAAAGAATATCCGGTTTCACAGTGGGGGAAGCGCGCTGTCTTACTCTCCGGCGTCCTCTCCATCGATCAGAACCCTGCGGCAGCGATTTCCTATTTACGGACCGCTCAACGGGACCTTCCCATACTCGACGACTATATTCGATATTGGATCGGAGAAGCCTTGTTGCATTTGGGCGATCCTAAGGAAGCGGCCTCCATGTTTGAAAGTGTGCTCCAAGCCGTTCCTGACTCCAATTTGGCCGATCAAGTGACGTTTCGTGTCGGAGAAGCCTGGTATCAAGCTTCCAGATGCCCTGAAGCTATTTCTTGGCTGCTAAAGGCCGCCGAGCTCAATGGTAAGGGCTCGCACGTCGCGCAAGCCAAATTGCGGTTAGCCTCTTGTTACCTTCGGGAAAATCAACTGAACGAGGGGAGAGAAGGGCTCAAGCAGCTTTGGGCGAAGTTCCCCTATACCAAGGAGGCAAAGGAAGCCGAAGCGCTGCTTGCAGCCAATATCGGAGGTGAGCCTTGGGCAGCGTCGCCGGATGAGCATTATGCCAGGGCTCAGGCGTTCCTTGGACAGGCGCTTCATGTGGAGGCGATTGAAGAGTTGAAGAAGTTCTTGGCGCAACACCCCTCTTCTCCCCATCGAAGGGATGCCAAGCTGAAGTTGGGCGTTGCCCAAGTTCGCCTCAAACTCTACGACCAAGCGCGCGAGACGTTCCATGAACTCGCGACTGAGAAAGGGGCGCGGGCCGACGAAGCCACGGTTTGGTTAGTCAGAGTCTATCTCAGGCAAGGGCTCGGAGAACAGCTCTTGGAGCTCTGCCGGACCTTGCCTAAACGAAAGTTGAGCCCGGAGCAAAAAGGTCAAATCAACGTGTTTTGTGGAGTGTGGCTTGAGGATCATTCACGGTTCGACGAAGCGATTGTCAAATATCGACGTGCAGCCAAATCGGGAGAGCCGGCTTCACAACGGGCGGAGGCGCGCTGGCGGGAAGGGTGGGTCTTCTACCGAACGGCCCGCTATAAAGAGGCGATCACCGCGTGGCAGCAGATCGTCGATCAGAAGGGGAGCGAGCTTGAGCCACAAGCGCTCTACTGGATTGCCCGTTCCTACGGCCATGTTGAAGCGGCGAAGTCCCAGCAAGTGTTTGCACAACTCTGCCGGCAATTCCCCCATACCTACTACTGCCAACTTGTGGGGGATCAGATGGACATGGTGAACCCGAGTCAGGCCGAACACGAACGCGCCAGTGTTGCGACCGTCTCCTCGACTCAGCCGGTGGCAGAGTCAGTCGCAGCCTCGGCTCAGGATAATCATGCAAAAAATCGGGCGGATATCGAGCAGCAGTCGGCCTATCGGCGGGCGGTGGAGCTACGGGCGCTTGGTCTCGAGCAGGATGCCGTCAGGGAACTTGCGGTTTTGACGGATCGGTACGGTCAGGATCCTGAGGCGTTAGCGGCGTTATCGATCATGTTGAATGAGGTTGGTGCGTACCATCATGCCTTGCGTCTCGTACGCTCTCGATTTCGGGAGCAGTTGGAGCGGACGGGTGGAGAGGTCGCGGACGGCCTCTGGGGTGTCGCCTATCCAACCGGGTTAATTCCCACGATTCAAGTGTCGGCGGTCAAGGGTGTGGATCCATTTCTTGTGGCGGCCATTATTCGGGAGGAGAGTCAGTATGATTGGAAAGCGGTTTCTCGGGTCGGAGCGATCGGACTCATGCAGGTGATGCCGGCTACTGCCAATGCCGTGGCTCAACAGCACCGGCTTCCACCTGTCTCCAGGGAAGATCTCTTCGATCAAGAAGTGAACATCCGAATCGGCGTTCGGTATGTGGAGCAACTCCTCACGCAATTTTCAGGCAATTTGGTCCAGACGATTGCCGCCTATAATGCGGGACCGATGGTCGTCAGAAGTTGGGCGGACACGTACGATGGTCGGAGCGAAGATGAGTTTGTTGAGCTCATCCATTATCGAGAAACCAGGCAATACGTCAAACGGGTGCTCCGAAGTTACAAGGAATACCTTCGTCTGGATGGAAGACAAAAAACCGTTTCTTGACAAGGTGTTACGAAGTTTTTATAGTGCGACCCATACCCCTATAGGTCCAACCAAGAGGAACTGCCATGTCGCTAGATCGACTTGATGCACTGGAGACTCGAATTCGTGACCTGGTAAAGCTGGTTCAGGAGCTCAAACAAAAGAACGCCGTCTTGGAAGAGGAGATCAGGACGGCCCGTCAACGGTTGGCGGCGCAGGATGATGCCAATACCCGATGGGAAAAAGAGCGGGTCGATATCAGGGCTCGAATTGAGAAAGTCCTGGGCGAGATCGAACTGCTCGAATGCGTCGAAGATCCCAAGGAGGTGGCCATTGACTAGGATTATCGATGTTGAAATTTATGGTCAACGGTACGCGATCGCGGGTGATGATGGTGACGATGCCTATATCCGGAGGTTGGCGAATTTTGTGGATGATCAGATGAAAAATTTGGCGGAGGGCATGAAAACGACGACACCGTCAAAGCTGGCGGTCCTGACGGCTATCAACCTTGCCCATAGACTGTTTGAGGCCGAGAAGAAACGGGCGCAAGGAGAGGCTGATGTCGAACGACGAATGGCGACCTTGATGGAATCCATCGATGAGCAGATGCCGACATCGCTCTTTCGGTAGCAGGATTCGCCTTGCTTTCAAAGAGTCCCTTTGTTATCGTGCAGATAAGTAAGGGTATTGATAGCCAGAGGGAAGGATACTATCGCGAAATTGTGTTTGTACCGGAAACGAATCTAGTGAGAAGAAGAGAGCATCGACGTTGAGGGGATACGAAGAACTAGTCCGGTGGGTACTGATGATAAAAACCTTGATTGGTCAGCTGGTTCCTGCGAATCGACCAGTTGTCCGATATGATGTCAGGCGGAATGTGCCGGCCGGAAGCAGCAAGCATCGATCATCCATACCTGTTTCGATACATGATGCTCGTACGCACCTGGTAACCGATGGCCAGCAACGGTGGAGGGGCAGAGCCGGAAACAGGGTAAGGATGGAGATGTTCCCCCTCGCCTCTCTTGTGTTTCCAGGCTGAGTCACTCGCGATTTCCTACGCCTCCCTCTGTCTTCATCCCACATGACATGTGCGCCTGCTGTGCTCGATCAGTGAGTAGGCCTTCCGTCAGGTTTTGCACAGCCACCTGATGGGTTAAAAGGGGGTGACTTCCATTTCAACCTCAATCGTCGTCTACATCTTGCTTTCCGGGGTCCTCGGCGCCGTGGTGGGAGCTGGAATCTTTGAGCTTCTGCGTCGCCGGATGGTAGGTGCCAAACAAGCCGAAGCAGAAGGATTGGCTAAGCAGGTTGTGCAGAATGCACAACGCGAGGCTGAGAATGTGCTGAAAGAAGCGAGACTCGAAGCCAAGGATCTCGCATTCAAGGCAAAATCCGAGTTCGAACAAGAACAGAAAGCCAAGCTTGGCGAACTGCTGACGTTGGAGAAACGGCTGATTCAACGAGAGGAAGGGTTTGATCAAAAAGTCACCGCGCTGGAAAAACGAGAGAATGAGACACGTAAGCGCGAAGCTGATTTTACGAAACGCGAAGAGGGGCTCTTGGCTAAGGAGTCAGCTTGCGCAAAAGCTGAGCGTGAGCACCGTGAGGCGCTGGAACGCGTGGCTGGTATGACGGCGGATGAAGCCAAGAAACAGTTAATCGTGGAGATGGAGTCGCAGGCTCGGCTGGATGCCGTGGGGATTGCCAAGCGAACGATTGAAGAGGCCCGGGAAAATGCCGAGCGGGAAGCTCGGGAAATCATTACGGCGTCGATCCAGCGTGTCGTTCGTGATTATGTCTCGGAATCCACGATTTCGGTGGTGCCTATTCCGAACGATGCGATGAAAGGGCGAATCATCGGTCGAGAAGGGCGTAACATCCGCGCGCTTGAGGCGGCGACAGGTATTGATCTGATCATCGATGAAACTCCTGAGGCGGTGATTATCTCGGGATTTGATCCATTGCGACGCGAGATCGCGAAAGTCTCGCTGGAACGCCTGATGCATGATGGGCGCATTCATCCCACGCGCATTGAGGAAATTGTGGAGAAAGTCAAAGTCGATATCGACAAACTCATGTACGAAGAGGCTGAGAAGATCATCTTTGAGCTCGGGCTTTCTGACTTTCATCCGGAATTGATCAAAGTGTTGGGACGCCTGAAGTATCGAACGAGCTACGGACAGAATAACCTCTACCATGCACGCGAAGCCTCCTATATCTGTGGCATCATGGCATCGGAACTGGGACTGGATGTCAGATTGGCACGTCGCGGGGCGCTGCTCCATGACATCGGCAAGGCGGTCAGTCATGAGGAAGAAGGGCCTCACGCCATGCTCGGGGCTGAGATCGCCAAAAAATACGGTGAATCAGAAAAGATCGTCAATGCGATCGCGGGGCATCATGAACAGGTTGAGCCAATTTGCCCGGAGAGCGTGCTGGTGGCGGCTGCCGAAGCCCTGTCGGCTGCGCGTCCCGGTGCACGACGCGAAGCGCTGGAGTCGTATGTGAAGCGGCTGGAGAAACTTGAGTCGCTGGCGACCGGACATAAGGGCGTGCAGAAGGCGTATGCCATCCAGGCCGGCCGTGAAATTCGGGTCATTGTCAGACAAGAAGACATTACCGATGCCGAGTCGTTTCAACTCTCGCGCGAACTGGCCAAGAAGATCGAACAGGAGTTGACGTACCCTGGACAGATCAAAGTGACCGTCATCAGAGAGAGTCGCTACGTGGAGTACGCCAAATGAAGGTCCTGTGTATCGGCGACATCATGGGGGAGCCCGGTCGCCGAGCCGCTGCGCGAGTCGTGCCACGCTTGATCGCACAGCATCAGATCGACGCGGTGATCGCCAACGGGGAGAATGTTGCAGGAGGCTTCGGGATCACGCCGGAGTTGGCCGAGGAACTCTTTGAAACGGGAATCTCGGTGATTACGACCGGCAACCATGCGTGGGATAAGAAGGAAGCCGTCGGCTATTTTTCTCGTGAGCCTCGCTTGCTCCGACCGGCGAACTATCCACCCGGCGTTCCGGGAAACGGGAGTGCGGTGATTGAGACGGCAGGAGGGGAGCGACTGGCGGTGTTGCAGTTGATGGGTCGGGTGTACATGCCGACGATCGATTGCCCATTTCAGACCGCGAAACGGGTATTGTCACGCTTGAAACAGGAGACGTCTGCGATCATCGTGGACATGCACGGGGAAGCCACCTCTGAAAAAATGGCCATGGGGCATTTCTTGGATGGGGAGGTGGTGGCGGTCGTGGGTACGCATACCCATGTACAGACGGCAGATGAACAGATCCTTCCCAAGGGGACCGCTTACATCACCGATATTGGGATGACGGGGCCGCTTCATTCGGTCATCGGCGTGAAGAAAGAGTTGGCGATCGAAAAGTTTTTGACCGGGATGCCACGGCGATTTGAAGTGGCGTCAGGACCATCAGTGTTCTGCGCAGTCTTGCTCGAGCTCGATCCCCGCTTGGGCAAGGCCATCGCATTTGAACGAATTCGCCTCGTCGATTAGCCGGGGATATCTACCCGGGTGACGATTGGTGGCTACGCACCAATCGTCATGAATGATGAGGAAGGAGAGGCCCCACGGATACCTACTCTCTCTCTTCCCTGTTCCCACCTGCTCCTGCCGGATTTTCAAGGCCGGTTCTGACCGTCTCCGAATTCACCACGATGATTCGGGCCTCTCTTGAAGCCGATTTTCCGGAGACCTGGCTTGAAGGCGAAATTTCGAACCTCCGCGCACCAGGCTCTGGGCACCTCTATTGTACGTTAAAAGATGGATCGAGCCAGATTCGAGCGGTCATCTTTCGCTCGGCTGCCATGCGGCTGCGATTCGGGTTGGAGGATGGACTGCAGGTCGTTGTGCATGGACGGCTTTCGGTCTATGAGCCACGAGGCGAATACCAACTTGTGTTGGACCACCTTGAACCGAAGGGACAAGGTGCTCTCCAATTGGCCTTTGAGCAGCTCAAGCGTCGCCTTGAGGCGGAGGGATTGTTCAATGTACAGCGTAAGCGACCGCTACCGGCATTCCCTTGGACAGTCGGCATCGTCACCTCACCGACTGGAGCAGCGGTCCGAGATCTGATTACTGTCCTCCATCGTCGTTGCCCGATCCTGAGAATTATTGTGGCACCGGTTCAAGTCCAAGGGGCCGGAGCAGGCGAGCAAATCGCAGCGGCCATTCATGCGCTCAATACGCTTGGCTGTATCGATGTCATGATCGTCGGACGGGGCGGTGGTTCGATGGAGGACCTCTGGAGTTTCAACGAAGAAGTGGTCGTGCGAGCCATTACCGGATCACGGATTCCTGTTGTATCAGCCGTTGGGCATGAGACGGACGTCACCCTTGCCGACTTTGCGGCCGACGTGCGGGCTCCAACGCCTTCGGCTGCGGGAGAAATGGTTGCTCCAGTGTTGGCGGAGATCGTGGAGCGTCTTGAAATGTTTGCTGCTCGTTGCCGGCAAGCGACGATGTCGCAATGTCTTGACCACCAACAACGACTCGATCTCCTGGTGGCTCATCTGGCAACGATCCGGCTTCGGATTCTGAGAGAAGCACAGCGTGTGGATGGGACTCTGGTCTCCATGCGCGAAGCGATACGCGACACGTTGAAACAGATGACGGCACGGATGCAGGGATGGAGACAGGCGTTAGAGGCGGCAAGCCCTGAGGTTCGGGTCCGTCATGGGATGGCTCTGGTGCCGCAACTACGACTGCGTTTGACGGGGACTATGGCGCACGACCTCAAGCGATACGAGGAACGCATTCATGCGTATCTCGGCAGATTGCACGGTCTGAGTCCGCTGGCCATCCTGGCTCGGGGCTATGGCATGCTTGAAACGATGCCGGATCAGACGATCGTTCGACGGGTCGCGCAAGTCTCCATCGGTGACACGATCCGGGCTCGGCTTGTCGATGGTGAGCTCCGCTGCACCGTGGAGGATGTGTTGCCGGATTCATCAGTATAAATGCTCGTCGGAACTTCGATATAATACGGTCCTCGTTGTCACGTAAAGGAGCGCGTTGTGGCTGGAGTCAAATTTGAGCAAGCGATGGCTAGGCTGGAAGTTATCGTCGGTGAATTGGAGAAGGGAGATCTGCCGCTCGATGAGTCGTTAAAGATCTTCGAGGAAGGTATCCGACTTTCAAAGAATTGTTTGAAAGTGTTGGAAGAGGCCGAAAAAAAAGTGGAAGTTCTCGTTCAGGACAAAAACGGCAAGAAACAGCTGCGTGCCTTCACGTCGGAGGACTTTGACCAGAAGGACTCCTCCATGGAGCCGTAGCTAGGGCATCCGTGTGAACGCCGGTTGCGTCTCACTCACTCCCCTCTCATTCTGCATGGGTACAAACCTACGCCGCGATAAAGATCGATGTGATCAGGTACTGGTCACCAGAGGCTTGGTGCCAAGTCGAGATCGTGCCGCTCGCATGATTCTGGCCGGGAAAGTCAAAAGGGACGGAGTGGTTGTCGATAAACCGTCCAGAGTGATTCCCGTCGATGCCCTCATTGAGCTGACGGAGGAACGGCAGCCGTTTGTCAGCCGAGGTGGAGAAAAGCTGGCGGCGGCTCTCGACGTTTCATCGATTGCCCCGCAGGGGCGAATCTGTCTCGATGTCGGATGTTCAACGGGAGGGTTTACGGACTGCTTGCTGCAACGCGGAGCGGTGAAAGTCTACGCCGTCGATGTAGGGTATGGCCAGTTCGACTGGCGGCTACGACAAGATCCACGCGTGGTATTGATCGAGCGGACCAACATTCGGTATATGGCGCGTTCCGCTGTCCCTGAGCCGATTGATCTGGCCGTGATCGATGTCTCCTTTATCTCGCTGACAAAGGTGCTCCAGCCCGTTCTTCCATTTCTGCGATCGCAGGCCCACATCATCGCCTTGATTAAACCTCAATTTGAAGTGGGCAAGGGACAGGTCGGTCGGGGCGGCGTGGTGCGCGATGAGGAGCAGCGAGAGCAAGTGGTTCAGCGAGTCTTGCGTTTTGCGGAGGAGATGGGACTCCAGCCGAATCAGGTAGTCGCGTCACCCATTAAAGGCAAGAAAAAAGGCAATGAAGAAATATTGGCTATTCTTGAGTACCGTACCCCGTTTCATGGTATGTAGGAAAGGCTACGGTCGACAGCTCAACGAGGAGGGCCAATGAAAGTACTGGTGACGGGCGGCGCAGGGTTTATCGGGTCTCACGTGGTGGACCGACTCGTGGAAGAAGGGCATCAGGTCGTTGTCGTCGACAATCTGGTCACGGGGAAGCGGAAGAATCTCAACCGTGCGGCGAGCCTCTACAAGACCGATATTACCAGCGGGCGATTGGAACGGGTGTTTCGGAACGAGCGCCCCAATGTGGTCCTTCATCTCGCCGCTCAGATCAGCGTCCGCAATTCGGTCGAGGATCCGGTGTTTGATGCGCAGGTCAACGTCCTGGGAACGATGAACGTGTTGCAGCAGGCGGTGCGATACGGATGCCGAAAGGTTGTGTTTTCTTCGTCCGGAGGAGCGATCTATGGTGAGCAAGAGGCGTTCCCTGCCGCGGAGTCTCACGTCAACAACCCATTGTCACCCTATGGCATCAGTAAACTATGCGGTGAGCATTACCTGTCCTACTTCCAACGCACGAGTGGAATTCCAGTCGTGAGTCTTCGATATGCCAACGTCTATGGACCACGACAAGACCCTGAGGGGGAAGCCGGGGTTGTCGCCATTTTTATCCAGAAAATGTTGAACAACGAACAGCCCATCATCAATGGAAACGGACGACAAACACGCGACTTCGTGTTTGTGGAGGACGTGGCCCAAGCCAACCTTGTTGCGATGGGGCAAGATGCGCATGGGGTCTACAATGTTGGAACAGGTGTCGAGACTTCGGTGAATGAGTTGTTCCGAATGCTCGCCGACCTGACTGGTTCTCCGGCCAAGGAAGTTCACGGACCGGCCAAGCTCGGCGAGCAACTTCGGAGTGTGATTGACCCGTCCCGGATTAAACAGGAATTGGGATGGGAGATGAAGGTCGACCTTGCGGAGGGACTCAAGCAGACCGTCGAATTCTTCCAGGGGAAAAAATAGGCAGGCCGAACTTCCCGTAACAAGGGTGGTCGGGCTGGCTTCTCAGCCAGAGCGGTATGTGCTTCAACGGTCTTCGTTGATGTGAACCCACCAGCCCGTTATTCCTATCAGTATCGAGGCACGCTGCCATCGATCTGAACGGACCACGCGTCGATCCCACCGATCAAGTTCTTTACGTTGGAAAATCCTTGCTGAAGGAGAAACCCCGTCGCATCGCCGCTGCGCATACCATGGTGGCAATAGGCGATGATCTCCGTGTTCGGATCCAATTTTGAGAGAGATTGAGGCAAGGTGCCGAGGGGGATCAGCACGGAGTTGTCGAGCTTGGCGAGTTGATTCTCCCAAGGTTCTCGCACGTCCAAGAGTACCAAATTATCCCCTTTATCGATTCGAGCCTTCAGCTCTTTCGGTGTAATGACAAAGCTCATGTGCAGTCCTCCTATCTGGATGAAATCATAAGCGAGAGTCGAAAAGACTGTCAACGCAGTCTGCCCGCCTTGTCGCGATCAGTCCTGTTCACTTCTTACTCTTCCCGCGCCATCTCCCCGTCGAATTCCCACTGTCCCAGCCGGTCGGGCAGCTTCAGGGCAGCAGCGAGCTGTCTGATGAAGATTGACCGTGGAATTTCTTCTGCGCCAAAACGCATGATATGGGGTGAGGGCTGTTGGCAATCGATGATGTGAAAGCCCCATGCCTGAAGCTGTCGAACAAGCCTGACCAGCGCGACTTTGCCCGCGTTATCGACCTTCGTAAACATGGACTCGGCGAAGAACGCTCCACCGATCGCCAGGCCGTAGAGGCCACCGACCAGCTGGTTATCCTGCCAGGTTTCAACTGAGTGGGCGTAGCCGAGGTCATGGAGTCGCGTGTAGGCGTCCAGCATCTCTCCTGTGATCCAGGTGCCTCCCTCTGGATATTGCGGCCGTGGTCCAGCGCACTGTTCCATAACATCGCGAAAGCTGGAATCGAGAGTAACGGTGAACTGATTCTGGCGAAGGCATTTCTGAAGGCTACGCGGTACATGAAGCTTTTCAGGAAACAGGACCGCTCGGGGATCCGGCGACCACCAGAGAATCGGTTGATCGTCGTTGTACCAGGGGAAGATGCCATGCCGGTACGCTTCGAGCAGTCGCTCAGGATGAAGGTCTCCGCCAACGGCAAGCAGCCCGTCCGGGGTGGCCTGATCAACTGGTGGGAAACGAACATCGTGGTGGTGTAGGCGAAACATTGCCACGTACGATACGTGAAGCGAGGGGAAAAGACCATGTCGGGAGAAAAGCAAATTCGCTGTAGTCGGTCAGATCTCGCTGTAGATCATCTTGAAGCTGGAAGAGGATGTAGTCTCAACCTGATCCGCGTTTCATTTCAGGTGCTCGTTTTCTCAAGAATATGGAGGAATTCATTGGCCGTGACGATGCGTACCCCTCTATATTCATGCAGCTCAAGCAGATCCGAGTCTCCACTCACCAGGTACCCGGCACGTCCTTCCAACGCTGCCACCAGATATTTATCGTCATCCGGATCTCGGTCGACTGCCCGGAGTTTCAAACTGCCTTCGGTGGGTTCGGCAATCAACGCCAGAGCAATGACCCACCGATCAATCTCTTCGGCGGACAACGCGTGATACCGCTTGACGCGGGGATAGTTCAATCCCCGTCGAACTTCATCAAAGATGGCCGCAGAGCCGACAAGATGAAACGCCTGATCCTCTAAGAGGAAGTGAAGTACCCTGCCTGGCGGCCCATTCGGCCGAAGGCACGCACTGATATAGATATTGGCGTCGAGGACCGCTCGAATCACCGGTTACTTTCGACGCGACCTTCGTGTGCGGTGTTTGGCTTCGTTGGCAAGTTGATCGGCTTGGCTCTGCGAGATGGCATCCGCTCGCCGAGCAAGAGTCGAGAGCAAGTGTACACGCGCGGCTTCTTGCATCTGTTCAAGTCGCTCGATTGGGACCATGGCTGCCAGGGGTTTGCCCTTACGCTCAATGACAAATTGATCATGCCGAAGGGCCACTCGATTCAGTAGATCTCCGAGCCGCTGCCGCATCTCAAGGGTGGAAACGGTTTCAATCATGGCGTACCTCATCTGTAACAACTAGTATAGTTGCTACAGATCTAACCGTCAATGAAAGCTCTGGGCAGCGGGATAACCTCCGCCTTGCTGATCACCCTTGGACCGAGCCGGTGATTGCGCCGAAAGCGACATAAAGCCAAAATCGGCGCAATCTGGCGCAATTCTCGGCGGAAACAGCACGGTTTAAACAGGGTTTAAACGGGTGTTAAACGCAATCCGGCGCAATTTAGTATAAGGCGGTATCCCTGAGTGGATCTGTTTCAACCGGAGGCAGTCCTTTGCGGGAGATGAGAAGAGTCGCACGGCTACAGGGTTGTACCTCGATTTCAAAGACGGTTGAGTTAAGGTAGAGTGGTTCAGGACGCGAAGCGCGTCTCGAACCAGCGGCTGCACCGGATAGCCGCTACACACTCGCCGGTTGTTCCGCACCTGCCGGTGAGCCGCGGGGCCGTTAGCAGGAAGCGCCTTATATGAATCTGATGTTCTTGGATGAATGTTACAGCGGTCCTGTAAGGTCGGATTCAACATTCATATCTTCAATGACTGCGGTCATCCTTCGAGCTGACAAATACAATTCAGTTCGGGCGGGCTTTTACAGCATATTGAAGCCGTTCATCATCCCTAAGGAGAATACGATTAATCTCATGCCCCCAGAGCTTCATGGACGTAACCTTCTACGGGATGAGCCTGATGGCGACGACCGGAACAAACTCAATGTATTCCGCCAGGTTGTGGACCTGGTCATAGAGAGCAAGTTGGATGTATACCGCGTTGGGTACTATATTACACCAGAACATAAAACCACTTTTAAGGGTGACGAGCGCGGGACATCTTTGTGCTGGTTTGGTATCAGTGCCGTTACCCAACCGGTATACGAAAACGAGCAGTTGATCGTTATCATGGACGGGTTCGAGAAAAAAACGGTCGAGAAGATGTCTTTGATGATTCGTGGTTGCGACATAATGAGGTCCGCTGAACGCGGAGCCGCTATTAGCTTGAAAAACACTGAAAATATCATCGGAGAGGTCTTCTACGCGGATAGTCGTTACTCCGTGATGATACAAATCGTGGACATTGTCGCCTACCTACGAAACGTTAATGACCTAAGTGAGGAAGGAAGGACATTTTCCAGTTTTAAAAAGAAAGTTCTTGCTGAGGCCAAGCGTCTTGACAGTGTGATGAAGTACGATGAAGTTGTTGAATTTAATAAGATGCGAGTCAATCGACTCACGGGTGCGCGAACCATGGTCTAGCCCGGATAATTCACGACTCGTGACATAAAAAAGCCATCGGGACTCCCATCTGTGCTATAGGAGCGGTGTTCAGGCGCTTCGATAGACCGAGACGAGGAGAGCCGATGGCGACAGACTGTATA
>JAOUHJ010000162.1 GCA_029865225.1 Nitrospira sp. | reverse complement strand
CTGAAGGTAGCTGAAGCCGATGTAAACAAGAGCACGAAGGCCGATTGAAGCGGCTTTCAATTCCCCCATCATTAGCGAAGGTGGGTGAGGAGTTCTTCCGTGGGAGGCTAAAGCTGTTGCCTATCGCACGAGGCAGCGTGGGGTGGGCGGGTCTTGAGGCACACCTCAGCAAACCTTGCCCCACCGACCCTCACGAGTTGTCCGAAGAGGCGCGCCGCTTCGTCACAGTCGTGACGAACCGGTCTTCCGGAAATACAGCCCGGAGGCGGTTGGTAACAGAGCGGCGATAGAGCTCGGATTCACGGCCGACGAAGACTAAATTCTTGTCGTCAAGGAGGATATTGAGGTGATCTTCTGAGACGAGCAGGCGAGTGCTGTCACCCACGTTCACGCGATACTGTGTCTTCCCGTCCGGATTGCGATCTGCGCCCGAGACAATCTCGGTCAAACCATCAATGATACCTTCATAAGCTTCGGTCCGATGACGGACTTTCGTGCCATTTGGGATACGCACCCACTGCTCAATCGATGTCGGCTGATTTGACTTATCGGTACTCATGAACATTCACTCCAAATGAAATCGATCTGTTCCACCCTGATACAACCGGCGCGGTCATTCATCATATTGTAGTAGATAACCGGATCCGCGCCGGAACCCACACTTTACTGGTCATGTCGATCGCGCTGAAATGGACCCGGAAGGGGCAGGCCCGAGGATCAGAAGCGCTATGACAGAAATCTACCACAGGGGTGGCCGAGATTACCACCAACGTCGTTTTCGGAGACGGAGCTTGAAGTTGAATGCTGAAGTGCGAGGAAATGAGCTGTCCCAACCAGCCGGTGGCGGCTGGGGCAGCCAATGGTTATATTGCGGTAAGAAATCTCACCTGTGGGAAAGCCAAAGATTACTGATCATCACGATCGAACAAGAACGAAGGGAATTCCACGTAGGGAGCTCAGGCACTCATGACTGGATGGGACTACCGGAGCCGTTTGAGCACGGCTCCGGCTCGTATTCCTGTCCCGACGGCAGGCACTCACTCAGGTGCAACCCAGCGGTGGATATCCGACAAAAATCACTCATCACATGAAACCGCCCATGTAAAGGGCAAATGCCACGAGCCCCACAAAAATCGCACCATACAGATACACCCATCCTGGCTCGTGAGTTATCTCATCTTTGACATCCTTTAAGTGTAGTTCACTCATAGCAGCCCACCTCCTTGTTTGACACATCCTCTTTCCCCTCTATCTCGGAGTGCCTAAACCGTCCTCTCTGCTGAATATAGGTTAATAAACGGACCGTTCCTTCGCCATCACCCAGAAGATTGAATTTGCGTCTACACCGAATGGGTGAGGGAATCATCCGCAAGCGCCAAAGGACGGATCAATGGGTCTTGAGATAGGTCAGGATAGCTTCAACGCGACCGCCGACGGAGAGCTTTTGATAAATGTGATGCAGGTGAGTTTTGACCGTCTCGACTGAAACGCACAACTGATCTGCTACTTCTTTATTGCTCCGACCAGCGGCGGCGCACGCCAGTATTTCTCGCTCGCGATCAGTCAGGCTGGAGGGTGGGGTAGGGTGTTCCTCATGGGGCTGCCGTACTGCGCCGGGAACGGTTCGAACGAAATAGCCCGATATGATCGGTGTCAGAGCATGTTCTCCTCGAGCCGTAGCGCGGATGATGCGCAAGAAGTCCGCCTGATCGGTGTCCTTCAAGATATAGCCGAATGCGCCGGCTTGCATGGCGGCCACGATTCGTATGTCTTCGTCGTATCGGGCCAACAGCAGCACTCGAGTATTGGGTACGTGCTGATGGATGTGTTTGATGAGCGATTCAACATCAAGGTTTGGCAGGTCGACGTCCAAGAGGACAATATCCGGTTTGTGTTCAATCGCCAATTGATAGGCCTCGTGTCCATCTGTCGCTTCCAGAACGGTGACGACATCCTGTTCCCGTTCTAATAGCAGCCGCAAACTCTGTCGAAACAGTCGCTGAGCTTCGACGACCAGCAATCGGATGGGCCTGACGTGGATTCCACGATCAATTCGATGCGCCGCGGTTCCCATACTCGTGACCTCCTCGGCGCCCGACAGAATCAACGATATGCTGTTGCGCGCCGGCATAACCATTCATGCTTTCCTCAGGCTGCCATGCGAAACGTCCAGCGGTCTGCATCGCGTCTCAGTTGAGCGAGCGCCTTTGCCTCTCTACTCTGCACCGCCATGGAAAGACCTCCGAAAAAGACAGCGGCCAACAAAAGCCCGGCGGCAATCAGGTAGCTCATCGAGATTTCCGGCCATGGCGTCAGTTCAGTTGACGCCCCGGGGATGTCATTAGAGGGTATCGTTGAAGAAGCCATCACAGATGGCTCCATCGTGTGACCTGCTGAGACCTCGTGGCGCACCGAGGCGAATATTAAGCTTGCCAACCGCTCTTGTTGTGTTGCCCGTCCTTTTTCGGCGTTCAGCTGCGCATGCGCGACCCGCACCAGTGCAGACCCAAGCCGCTCTTGGATAGCACCAGCCTGGATCCAGTCGTGTTGGCCCGCTTCAACAATGCGGCGTCCGATCGTGGCTTGCCAGGTAGAGGTGAATCCGTCACGCAGGCGCTGCCCGCGAGATTCAATCGTGCCGATCATTTTCATGTTGTACAGGGTGCCATCCCGATCCGCCGACAACAGGCCATGCCGGACACCGTATGTCGTGAAGTTGACGATGGCCCGTCCCATGACACCCTCGACGCGTGCGATGTGAGTGGCTGGGATGGCCCTTGCCTCGTTGAGGACTGCTCCGAGCAGGCCGCGAGAACCGGATTGCCATGTGCGATACGACATCGTTGCGCGATTCCATTCAGAAACTGATTGAGCCACGGTGTGATCGGTGTGGCGGTCGAAGACCGCTTGGTCCACGATGGCTCGACCAAGGATCGGTTGGAGCACGCTGATGCCGTCCTTGATACCTGTGGATTGCTCCAGTGCAAGGGGTTGATGGGGGCTCACCTGATAGGTTCCGTTGACCGCAACGAATAAGAACAGTGCTCCAAAGATCGTGGCGCACATTCCGACACCTACGAGAATATCAATGGTGTTATAGCGGTAAGACATATCGACCTCCTTGCCACCATGGAGCGATTGCATATGTGGCGATGTGTCGTATCGAGAGGGAGTCGTCAGGCTTCTGAGCCTGGTAACAGCTCTCTATGACAACGATGTAAGAGGATTGAGAAGGGATACACAGGAGAGAAGGTCGCACGAACCATGTTGTAGCAGGTAAAGGTTGTCTCCCAATGACAAACATGGCACCACCTCCCAGGAAGATGAGGCGGTATCGAGATTTCACTCTACGCCCTGCGTAGTAGGGTGGTCAAGGGGGAGCCTCTTCCAATATGAAATGAGTCTGAAGCCGGGTCGTATTTCCAACGAGAAATGAGTCTGAGCGGCGGCTGTGCTGAATCGGGCATGATGCCAGGCATGGTGATCGACATGGAAGAAGCACG
>JAOUHJ010000018.1 GCA_029865225.1 Nitrospira sp. | reverse complement strand
AGGTTGCTCCGTGATTTCGTCTCGTGCGTTTCATCGCCTCGCTCCTTTGGTTCGCCACCGCTCAGTGGCCTTGGTGAAGCCAGGCTACCACTTATCACACTGTCCGAAATTCCGGAGCCCCCTCTGTATCAGCATGCAACCAGATTCTCATCATTCGTCGCTCGCTGAAAACAGGGATACCACCATGGGCAATGAGCGGCCATGGAACCCTTTGTCCACCGATTCAGTGGCAAGCCGATTTTCGAGTTATGCATCCTTCGACGGTAAGGAGGTTGTCACACCGTTCGCACCTGGCAGACCCGTCGATGCCGAACTCACCGAAGCGCATAACCAGTTAAGACAGCAGATCCTAGGTCACTTCTATCCTTGCACTGGTGCAATTTCCACGTTCAGCCAAAGGAGCTATCGTTTCGGACTATACCCCGAACTAGCTTGTGAAGATGCTGTACGCGCCGTTTGTCATGACTTATACTGCTTCTCTCATGAGTTCCCATCCATCAATGACAATTTTATTACCTTTATCGCGATGTTTCGCGGACCGGTGGTCCAATCAGAACAAGACTTCGAGGATCTGTTATGGAAACAGCTTCAGGCTATGAATTTGTGTGACTCCAATTTCTTTGCTTGGGACGAAAAGGTTGATTCTGACCCTCAAAGCCACCGCTTTTCGTTCAGCATAGGCGGCCGAGCAATGTATGTTGTCGGGATGCATCCCAAGTCCTCACGTATCGCGAGAACTCGTCCGTGCCCAACTATGGTGTTCAACCTGCATGACCAGTTCGACCGCCTACGCGCGCGCGGAAAGTTTGAAACCATGAAGCAAACGATCCGGGCACGCGAGATGGCGTCCCAAGGCTCGATCAATCCGATGCTAGCGAACTTTGGCGAATATTCGGAAGCACGTCAGTATTCCGGCCGATCTGTTCCAGAGAGCTGGTCTTGCCCATTCCATCCGAATAAGAGACAAAGACCATGATCGCACCAAACGCGAGCCGTATTCCGCCACAGAGTGGTTGTTCGTTCACAATCAGACGGGGCCAGCTATTGCGGGTTACTGACCCATTTGGTGAGCAGGTGGCTGATCTATTCTCGTTCGATGAACACGATTTCGCTTGCCGCCTGTCTTCAGGACGTTCGCTGGACTATGCCAGCAAGATCTATCTTACGACGGGCGACATCCTTTACGCGAATAACAGCAAGCCAATGTTTACGATTATCGAAGACACCGTTGGCTTGCATGACTTTTTGTTGACCCCATGTAGTCAGGAAATGTTTGCACTCCTGTACAAACACAAAGGTCACCACCCGAGTTGTTTCGAAAACCTTGCTCAATCCTTTAAGGATCATGGTATTCCTGAATCCGATATTTCGACGACTTTTAACATCTTCATGAATGTCAAAATTGATCCCTGCGGACACCTTACTGTTGGAATTCCCAAATCAAAGGGAGGTGACTACATCGCACTGCGAGCGGAGATGGACATGATCTGCGGTTTAACTGCCTGTTCTGCGGAAGGTTCCAACAACGGTCGGTTCAAACCGATCGACTATTCGATTTCCGGCTGACATTTCGACGTGCACCCTCCAAGTCTCGATTGTTTAGCCTTATATTCGACGTCTTGAACCTCGCAACTCGTTCTCATGCAAGACCGCAATCATGGCCTCTTGTTCTCCATCGATTTGCTGATGCGCAAGAATCTGTGGATCGAAGGGGCATTTGTCCCTACGGAGGGTGATTCAGGACCAAAAAGGAGGGCCAGCCCGAATGTTCGAACTGGCCCTCCACCTCTACGATAGAAGCTGCAGCGTTAATCGCTTACTTAGTACCCCGCCTTGGCGTTGGGGTTCACCTGGCTGGGGAACGGATCCAGGATACTCTTCGGCACATTGTTCCAGATCACGTGCGCCAGGTTCGACATGAGGCTCACAATTTTGGCCGCCACGCTCCCGGCAGCCCCGAACAACCCGCACCAGCCCAGCGTCACAAAACCCCAGTGCAACGGCGCCGCAAACAGCTCATCCACAAACCAGAACGCATGGCCCCACTCGTTGAGCCCCACGTTCGGCAGAATGAACATCGGCCCCACCACCGCCGCCACCAACGGAAACGACGTCGCCTGGTTGTACAGCGGCAACCGCGTCTGCGCATGCAGGTAGCTCGACACGCCGCGTCCCGGTTTTGCTATTCTGGATTCACCATTGCTGGCATATCGTCAAGCGGATGATTTTGAGGATGACCTTAGAGATACTGACGTGAAGGAGAAATTTTACGACTGTCTCTCACGCGTGCCAGATGATCATCAGATCGTAATTATTGAAAACGAAGATCCTATGTCAACAATCTTGGCACTCCCTCAGTTATGTTCAGCAAGAATCCAAACAGTGGAAGATTGGGGTTTTCCCAAAACATTTCTGAGTCCCCGAGCAGAATCCTTTAACCGAGCGTACTCAGATGGCATGATTCAGGTTGTCAGTGCCATAGCCAACGTGGGTTACGTGGGTTACGTGGGTTAAATGGGTAACCGAATCGCCTCCCCGCAACCAATCTTCGTTTTTCCCCCTCATAACTATTTCAGATTTGTCCTCATTGATCGGAAGTCCTAACTGATCCATGATCGTGTGTGGTATGGATATCTCACCGAACCCTTGAGGCGAGCTGCGCGAGACTCGTCAGAACCGCTACATGGCGCCCTTAAAACGACAGCGGCTAAGACTGAAGCAAGATGACGACTGAGGCGGTCAACGCTCTCAGGAGCGAAGATCGTCTCGGCCCTCTGGCAAGCCAAGTCGGACACCCTGATCGGCGACCTGTGCCGGTACTACGGCATCACTAAGCCGCACCTAGCGAAGAGTTCCGGATCTGCTTCTCGTACATCTATTCGGGCTGAAAGGTCTTCATGATGGATGGGAAGGAGCGATGTGTCTTGTAGAGAGCGACGAGCGAGTTGAGCTCTTTGATCGCACCGTTCTTCTTTCTAAAGGCCTCGAGCCTCTGAACAAATGCATTGGCCTCTTTCATGGGTTCAGCGTGGTTGTCCTTCAGCAGACCAGGAGCAAAGTCCTTAATGATACGGATGGCTGGCCCAATATGGTCTTCCCCTCTGAATGCCTCTTTGACAAAGTGGCTCACCAGGGCACAGAATATGTCCCGCGAGGCAAGCCCAGCCTCTGGCCGCCCTGTGCTCTGTTTAGGGGTGTCAGAATAGGCTTGCGCCTTGCGTTTAGTTTCTTCGGCCAAGGCAGCCATGAAACCGTCGATAATTTCGGCGAGTGTCTTCCGATGATGCCGCTTCTGTTCGGCGGCTGGTGTACGGGCTTCGTTCACCTCCAGCGTATAGTCGAACGTTAAACCCTTCACGAACTCTTGGATCTTGAGCAATTGCCTTGCATCGGAGTCGCACATTTCCCATAGGGCTTGCTGTGCTTCTTCCCGGCGAATATTACGCTCCTCTTGTTCATCGACGTGTTCTCCCGTCGTTTTTGCAAGCTCGGACCGATCGCTATCCCACAGCAGTAGTCCGAGCAGTGCATAGGCGGCGTCGGTGGATTGACATTGATCCTGGCACACCTCCTTGAGCGACTCGGATTTGACCAGGTTTTCATAGAAACCTAGGAACCAGTTATCCCATGTCGCGTCACTCCATCGCTCCCTGGCCTTCCAGATGGCCCATTCGACATACTCAAGAGGAGAGCAGTCCGTCGGAGGGATTTGCCGTCCGGTAATAGGAACCCTATTCGGATGTCTCTGCCTGAAGAGTGTATATGCTGCTTCAAATCGCGAAGAGGTTTCCTTCGGCGCGTCCTGACCATTTTTCGAAGGCAGTTGCTTGACTTCAAACTGCAAGGAAATCGACGGGAGATCTGAACGGCTGTAGACAGACCTACGTGAAGAATTCTTCAGCCTTTCCAGCTGAGCCGCGTCAGCAGCGCGGCGGGCATGGCTCGTTCCTGGCTTGGCGCGATATCGTTTTTTTGTTATTCGACGTGTCTTCATGCCTCTATCCCAACCCCTCTCATATCAGATGAGACTCACCAGAGCAAGGACGACAGGCTGCTTTCCCCGCAATCAAGCCCATTCCCTCGCATCCTAATGACCTTCAAGATCTCCCTCGATGCCAATCACGAGCCTACTGCAAGAACAATAATACCTTCGCCAGCATTGAACTCCAAGTTGGTTGTCTGAAACTCATCTCAATCAACGGTGACTGGTGACTATTGTGTAGCAATGTGGAATGCCCGAAGCGGACACGAAACGGCCCGGAGCCCCATCACTGGAGCCCCGGGCCCTTTCTCACCGCTCACGCAGTCTGGCGACTGATCAGTAGCCAGGCTTCGCGTTGGGGTCCACCTGGCTGGGGAACGGATCCAGGATGCTCTTCGGGGCGTTGTTCCAGACCACGTCCGCCAGGTTCGACATGCGGCTCACGATCTGCGCCGCCACACCCCCAGCTGCCCCGAACAACCCGCACCAGCCCAACGTCACAAAGCCCCAGTGCAACGGGGCCGCAAACAGCTCATCCACAAACCAGAACGCATGGCCCCACTCGTTGAGCCCCACGTTCGGCAGAATGAACATCGGCCCCACCACCGCCGCCACCAACGGAAACGACGTCGCCTGGTTGTACAGCGGCAACCGCGTCTGCGCATACAGGTAGCTCGACACGCCGCACGTGATGTACAGCGGGAACGTCCCGTAGAACGCCACGATGTGGCTCGCCGTGAAGCTCGTGTCCCGGATGATCACTTGGTGCCACGCCGCATCCTGCTCCAGGGTGTAGCTCCCCGCGTAGTACACGCCCCAGATGTAGCACACCAACCAGCCCATGAAATAAAAGTACCGCTTCAACTCCAGCTTCGGGTCCAGGTTCGCCAAGTTGCGATCCCGGGTGACCCAAATCCAGCCCACCGACACGGCAAAGAAGATGGCGTTGGCGACGATGTTAAACCGCCACAGCCCCATCCACACCGAATCGAACTCCGGGGTCATGGAGTCCAACCCGTGGGAGTACCCGAAGGTCCGTTGATACAGGACCCAAAACACGCCGATCGCCAACATCGCAAACCAGCCGATCTTGGCTGGTCGCGAGTCGTACCACTGCGAAATGTCGTACCCGCGCTCTTGACTGGCCATTGTATGTCCCTCCTTGTTTAAAACACCCTCGCATGAATCGAATCGTTATGCAGGTCCGGAGACCCGCCAGTTCCTAAACCGATTGGTTTTTGAGAATTCGTACCCGATCAAGGCGAGAAGAAGCAGAATGGCCAACGGCCCAATCGCTTTTCTCGCAATGTGTACATAGTCGACCTGCTGCACCCTCAAGATATAGGACGATGAACTTAACCCATCTGGCGTAATGATCAGCGTATAGAGCCCTTTTGCCAGCGCGGTTTCACCTCGGACTACACCATCTGGATGGATCGCCGGAGGCCAATAGGCTACCGTCTGGTCTTCCGCGGTTTCGCTCAGGCCTCGCACCACCCGCATAGCTACCGCTGTGTTCCGCAATGCTGCATCTACGAGGTCCACAACAAGAAAGGTCTCACCCTCACCAGGAATTTCGGTACAGTACTGCGCCTTGGCTTCATTCTGCGGTTGATAGGCGTTGAAGTGCACGAGATTGCCGCCGACTCGTCGGACACATGTGTCTTCCTCGATTGTGACTTTGCCATGAGCATAAGCAAAGCCAGGCAGCAGAGCCGCTAGAAGCACGAACACCACGATGAGATGATAGCTCGAGACCTTTTGTAAGATTGATGCCATGCTCCTCTTCAATCCTGCACTGCATGACAATCCGGCTACCGTGCTTCGTTCAATATTCGTGGGAGAACTCATCTCCATCGACGCTCACCCCCTTCCTCTATACCTACTACAAAGCATACCCCTCTAAAGATGAAGGAAACATTAGAAGTTCATGAAGAAATCTTCATAATTCCTTTCCTAGGGGAGGTCTCATTTCATCAGCGATCAGGCCAAATTTGCTCTCGATGACTCCTTACGCTGAACCATTTTTCGTAGCAACACATAGAAGAGAGGAACAAAAAAGATCGCCAGAAATGTCGCAGCCAACATGCCGCCCATGACCCCGGTCCCGATCGACTGACGGCTTGCCGCTCCGGCTCCTCTGGCCACAACCAATGGAACCATGCCAAGAATAAAGGCCATCGATGTCATGATGATCGGTCGAAACCGCAATCGAGCCGCTTCGATTGCGGCGTCGATCAAGGGACGTCCTTCCTCGTATCGGGTATTGGCGAACTCAACGATCAGGATCGCGTTCTTCGCAGTCAGCCCGATCAACGTCACCAATCCGATCTGAAAGTAAATGTCGTTCTCGAAGCCGCGTACCCACACGGCGCTGAGCGCGCCAAAAATCCCAAACGGGACGGCCAGAATGACTGCAAATGGGACGACCCAACTCTCGAACTGCGCCGCCAACACCAGAAACACCATCAGGAGACCGACGACGAAGACGAGGTTGGACTGGCCTCCGACCCGTCGTTCTTGAAACGAAAGGCCGCTCCAATCGATCCCGTACCCCTGTGGGACCAACACTTCTTTGGCCACACGATCCAGGGCTTCGAGGGCTTGACCGGAGCTGTAGCCCGGCGCGACGGCACCCAGCACAAGGGCGGTGTTGTATCCATTGAAGTGTTTCACCGGATCCGGCCCGCTCCGATACTCTGCCGTCACCACGGTATCGAGCGGAATCATGTGGGCCCCATGAACACTCGGAGCCCGCACGTAGATCTTTGAAAAGTCTTGAGGCGTCGCCCGATACTCCGCTTCCGCTTCCGTCTGCACGTGATAGACCCGACCAAATTTGATGAAATCGTTGATGTAAAAATTACCGAAGTAGGCCTGTAAGGCATCAAAGATTTCCGAGATCGGTACCCCTAAGGATTTCGCACGTTCGCGATTCACATGGGTGTAGACCCGCGGGGAAGATACACGGAAATTCGTTCCCACGCGACCGATGGCTGGTTCTTTTTGGGCCCGTTCAACAAACTGCTGAGCCGCTTCGGCAAACCGCTTGAAATCCTCTCCCGTGGGATCTTGCAACTGTGCGGAGAAGCCGCCTGCCGCCCCGACACCTTCAATCGCCGGAGCATTGAAGGCTAGGAGAAGCGCCTCAGGAATCTCCTCAAACGCACTATAGGCAGCACCAACCATCGCCTTCGCATGGTTCTGCGGTTCTGGTCGCTCATTCCAGGGAATCAGCGGCACAAACATCGTCGCAGAGTTCGGGCCTCTGGTTCCGAACACAAAGTTTTGGCCCGAGAGAGCATCTGTTGAATTCACCGCTGGATTTGATTGAAACACCCGTTCTATTTTTTCAAGGACCGCATCGGTCCGCTGCTTCGAAGCACCGTCCGGCAGCTGGGCCACGACGATGAAGTACCCCTGGTCATCTTCCGGCACGAAACTCTTCGGCAATGTCTGGAACAGGCTAATAGAAACGGCGATGAGCACACCGAACACCGCCATCACCCGGACAGGTCTGGTTAATAATGCCGCCACCGCATTTGTGTAGCCACGCTGCGTTCGTCCGAACAGCCGGTTAAACAGCAACCAGAACCCTCCCCGTTCACCAGCATGCGGTCTGAGCACCGCGGCGCAGAGGGCGGGACTGAGGGTCAGGGCCACAAATCCCGACACAGTGACGGAAATGGCGATCGTGGCGGCAAACTGCTTATACAGGGCTCCGGTAATCCCACCGACAAATCCCACGGGGGCAAAGACCGAGACCAGCACCAACACGATGGCGATGATAGGAGCCATGACTTCATTCATTGCCCGTTTGGCCGCATCTTTCGCCCACAAGCGATCTTCGCGCATGTGCCGTTCGACGTTTTCCACGACCACGATCGCATCGTCGACCACGATACCGATCGCCAACACCATCCCGAACAACGTAATCGTGTTGATGGAGAATCCGAGCGCATAGAGTCCAATAAAGGTCCCGATCAAGGAGACCGGTACCGCAACCATGGGAATGAGGGTTGCGCGCCAGCTTTCCAGGAAGAGATAGACGACCAGCACGACCAAGACCATCGCCTCAGCCAAGGTTTTCACCACTTCTCTGATCGAAACCTCGATGAACTGGGTGGTATCGTAAGGGACATCGTAGGTCACACCAGCCGGAAACGCTTGAGCCAATTCGTCCATCTTGGCTCGTGCACCGCGTATCATCTCGAGCGCGTTGGCACCGGGCGACAAGAACACCAGGATGAACGTGGTTGGCTTGCTGTTCCAACGGGCTTCCAGGGCGTACGACTGAGCCCCCACTTCGACCCGGGCCACATCCTTCAGGCGGACCAGCGAACCATCTGGAAGGGCACGTACGATCAGTTCCTCGAAATCCCTCACTTCCGTCAGTCGGCCCTTCGCAATAATCGGAATCGTGAGCTCGGTCCCCTTCGGAGCCGGCTCTCTCCCGATCGTCCCTGCGGGGTAGTCGCGATTCTGTTCTCGAATGATCGCGGCGATGTCGCTCGGCACGAGGCCAAGCTTCCTCATCAGCAATGGATTGAGGATGATCCGCATGCTGTAATTCGACTGTCCAAAGACCCACGCATCCCCAACGCCCTTCACCCGTTTGAGATCATCGACCACTCGGCGCGTGGCATAGTTTGAAAGAAATACTGCGTCGTGTTGGGGATCTGTGGATTTCAGGACAAAGACTGCGAGGAGATTCCGAGTTGCCTTTTTCACAGACACGCCTTGCCGGATCACTTCCGTTGGCAGCTGAGGCTCAGCGAGTTTGACACGGTTCTGCGTTTGCACCTGTGCAATATCCGGATTGGTGCCGACTTCAAACGTCAACGTCATGCTCACATGCCCGTCATTACTACTGGTCGACTCAAAATAGAGCAGATTGTCGATGCCCGGGAGCGTCACCTCGATCGGTCTGGCGACCGCTTCAGCTGCGACTTCCGCACTGGCACCGGGATAATCGGCTTCAATCTGCACGACAGGTGGGTTGATCTCCGGAAACTGAGCGACCGGGAGGAACTGGAGCGCCAGAAGACCCATGACGACAATCACCACAGATACCACTGAGGCAAGAATTGGACGGTCGATAAATACGTCTAACTTCACGAACAATCTCCGTTTAAGATGCAGACTTTACCCATGAGCTCGATTCTGGTCCAGGATGATTACGCTCAAAATGTGAAGCGTGCACGAAAAGCCCATGAAGAATTCTTCATCAATCGCTTCTGCACAGGAGCTAGGACTACTGTGTTTTATTGAGGCGGTGCGGAGAGATCGACATGACTCAGCAGTGAGGGAGCCTTAGATTGCGTGAGAATTTGGGTCGTGATCCAGCCAGACGTCGCCTTCGTCCTGAGAGCCTCCCATCGATTGCAGTGATGCGAAATTAAAGAGCCGTTGATCCATCAAGAGCGATGGCGCCACGTTGGTCAACGCCGCCGCAATGCTGTCACCACAACCTGGGGACTCCCGTTCCCATTGCTGGAGAAACGCCTTCACCTTCTTGCGTTTCAGATCCTCTTGCGACCCGCAAAGATCGCACGGGATGATCGGAAACCCCCGTAGCTCAGCGTATCGTGCCAAATCACTTTCTTTGACCGATGCGAGCGGGCGAATGACGATGTGCCGTCCATCCTTCGAGCGCAGCTTGGGCGGAATAGCTTTCAGTTTGCCTGTAAAAAATAGATTGAGGAATAACGTTTCGACGATATCGTCGCGGTGATGGCCCAACGCGATCTTTGTGGCACCGATCTCCGTAGCGATGCGATACAGATGTCCCCGCCGTAGCCTTGAGCAGAGCGAGCAGGTCGTCTGCCCCTCCGGAATCAACCGCTTCACGATCGAATAGGTATCCCGTGCTTCGATATGGAAAGGTATCCCACGGCTTGTCAGGTAGTCAGGAAGTACCTGCTCCGGGAAGCCTGGCTGGCGTTGATCGAGATTGACGGCGACCACGTCAAAACGAATAGGGGCCCGACGTTGCAAGACCAGCAAGATATCCAACAGCCCATAACTGTCTTTCCCGCCTGATAGACAGACCATCACCTTGTCCCCGTCTTCGATCAGGCGATAGTCGGCTATAGCCTGGCCAACCAGCCGGCAGAGGCGTGTTTGCATCTTCTCTGTGGCTTCATCTAATTTAAGCGGAGATGCTGGTCGAATAGGGACAATCATGGCAGGATTGTAGCTGGTCCGTTGGAAGGCTGTCGACATGCTAGTTTGGAGAAAAATGAGCGACCGATCCGAGAGCCAATCGATTCTCTTTGTCTGTACGGGCAATATCTTCCGGAGCGTGGCGGCGGAATATGCCCTGCGTGCACAACTCGGTGGACAGTCGACCTATCGGGTGGGATCAGCCGGGATCGACGCTAAGCCAGGGACGATTCATCCGGTGATTTCGAACCGACTCATTAAAAAGGGGGTCGATCCTTCCTCACATACCCCACGCCTCTTGACCAAGCAACTGGTCAAACAGCACGACATCATCATTGCGATGGGCTTGGGACATCGTGAGTTTATTCAAAAACGGTTCAGCTTGAAGGTTCCGCTCTTCAATGAAGTGTCGTTCGGGGAGGAAACTCCGATTCTGGACCTACATGAGGCGCTCCCTAACTGGGAACGCGATATCGTCGAGGCGCGGGCCTATATTGAGTCCGTCATCGACCACATTTGGGAGGCCGTGCCTGAACTGATGACGCGACTTCCTGACTTCTCCAAAGGCAAGGCGTGATGGGCCACCTACCGTCAGTCCATTAGGACGGTCGAGATCTTTTCGACCGCATCTCCTCTCCTCACTCTGCCTTGACCCAACAGTCGCAACCGGAATCCTCGCACCTGCTATATTTTCTATGGGTAGTCGATCTGGATGGGGGACGGGCCAATCATGGATCGTGCGGTTGCCGACGTGCTCAAAACATCGGTCATCGGCCAGGATGAACCACATTGGGCATCTTGGTCGGATGAGGCGTTATTGGATCTCCCTATGTGCGATCTCCACGTAGGGCTGACCAGTGGATTCCTCGAACAACCCATCGCCGAGTTGACCCGTGAACTCGAACAGCGGGGGTTACTGTTTCGTCCACATTTTTGGCTTTCCAACGAATGGTTCACGCCGGACGGCGTACCCGGCATTGCCATTCCCTTCTATCTCGCCCATCCCCGGCTTGCGAAACTCGAGCTTGCGCAAATGTTGGAAGTCGAAGGGGGTACGAGAGAATGGTGTTTGCGCATCCTCCGCCATGAAACGGGGCATGCCATCGAAAACGCCTACAAGCTTCGTCGCCGCAAAACCCGTCAAGAGATCTTCGGCAAGTCGTCCCAAGGATACCCGAGATATTACTCCCCCCGTCCCTATAGCAGACGCTTCGTTCGCCATTTGGATTTGTGGTATGCGCAGAGCCACCCGGATGAGGACTTCGCCGAAACCTTTGCCGTCTGGCTGACCCCCGATTCGCTCTGGGAAGAACGGTATCGTGGCTGGCCCGTGCTCAAGAAGCTCAAGTATGTCGACGGCGTGATGAAAGAACTCCGGGGGATCTCACCCTGCGTCACGACGCAAGAAGAGGTTGATTCGCTCCCAAGTCTCAAGAAGACCCTGCGCGAGCATTATGAACGCAAACGTCGACATTATGGCATCGACCGGCAGTTGCAGTATGACCCGGATCTCAAACGACTCTTTTCCGCCATGCCGAGCAACGCGACCAAACCGAGCGCCGCCAGTTTTCTCAATCGCTTTCGCCGTGAAGTGCGTCGTAAGGTCGCGAGTTGGACCGGCGAGTACCAATACACCATCGACCAGGTGTTGGAAGATATGATCCGACGATGTCGGGAATTGGATCTGAGGGTACCCGTCACCGAGGAGCAGGCCAAACTCGACTTCACCATCCTCCTGACTGTTCACACGATGAACTTCTTGCGGAGCGGACGACATCGGGTGGCCTTATGAAGCGACTGCGCATCCTTGTCCTCATGCACGAAGATCTGGTGCCTCCAAATGATGTGGCCGGGCATGACGTGAAAACCGTTGCATGGCGGACAGAATACGATGTGGTCTCAACATTGAAGAAACTAGGCCATGAGGTACATCCGCTCGGGGTCAAGAGCGACCTCGGTGTCATCCAGTCGGCGATTGAGCAGTGGAAACCCGACATCGCGTTCAACCTTCTGGAGGAATTCGACGGCGTGGCCGTCTATGATCAGCATGTCGTGTCATACCTTGAGCTCCTGCACCTGCCTTACACTGGTTCGAATCCACGCGGCCTCATGCTGGCTCGGGACAAAGTTCTGACGAAGAAGGTGCTGGCCTTTCACAAGATTCCCTACCCGGAATTCATCGAAGTGCCTCAAGGCCGCACGGTGAAGCGTCCGAAATCGCTGACGTTCCCCTTGATCGTGAAATCAGTCACCGAAGAAGCCTCGCTCGGCATCTCCCAAGCTTCGATCGTCACAGACGACGAGAAACTCGCCGATCGAGTCGCCTTCGTCCACAACCACGTAGGTAGCGCGGCACTGATCGAGCAATATATCGAAGGCCGCGAGTTCTACGTGGGAATTATCGGGAATGGCCAACTGCACGTGCTGCCGGTGTGGGAACTCATCATGGACAAGTTGCCGGAAGACGCCAAGCGCATCGCCACCGAGCGCGTTAAATGGAGCCGGAAGTATCAGATCAAATATGGGATCATCTCAAAAGAGGCTGACGATTTAACAGACCACAAGACGCAGGAAATCCAAGGCCTGGCAAAGCGGGTCTATCGAGCTCTCAGCTTGACCGGTTATGCCCGGATCGACATGCGCATGGATGCCAACGGGCAGCTGTACGTCCTGGAGGCAAACCCCAACCCGCAAATCGCGGAAGATGAAGATTTCTCCGATTCCGCCAAGAAGGTGGGCTACCAATACAAGGATCTACTACAAGAACTCCTGAACGTCGGCCTCCGCTGGCGTCCCGCCAAGGCTGCCTAACCGAGACAGAGACTACTCCTCCAGAATCAGGCGATTGAACTATGAGCCACCCTGCTGTTTACCATCCAGCAGACAACTCACATTCATGTCCCCCATCACGTTGATCGCGGTGCGGCAGCGGTCGAGAAACCAATCCACTGTGAGTAGGACAGGGATGTACTCAACCGGCAGGCCGACGGCAGTAAAGACCATGGTCATGGTGACGAGACCCGCTTCGGGAATCCCGGCAGCCCCGACCGAGGCAATGATGCTCGTCAACACGACCATGAGTTGCTGCTGGACAGTGAGATCCATCCCGATCATCTGCGCAATGAAGAGCGCTGCCATTGCTTCGTAGAGCGCGGTCCCGTCGTTATTGAAATTCGCCCCGACCAACGCCCCCATACTCGCCGACTGCTCGCGCAGGCCCACTCGATCTTTGAGTGCGGCATAGGTCACCGGCATCGTCGCTGTTGAGCTGGCTGTAGAAAAGGCCATGACCAACGCATCACGTCCCCCGCTGAGCAGATCAATCGGCCGCACCCATGACCAAAAACGGATACGCAGGAGGTAATAACTCGCCTGGATCATGAGCGCGAGCAGCACACACAGAACAAAGATCCCAAGCGCTTTGAATTGCGCAAAACCCTCCGTACCAATAATGCTGGCGACAATGCCAAACACGGCAATCGGTACGAGCGCGATGATCCAGTGCAAAATCTTGATCAATGATTCAAGAAAGAGTTCGACGAGGTGCCCTACCGTCCCGAGTGGCCGCTCTCGTTCCTTGCGGAGCGCCATGCCAAACACCATGGCGATGAAGATCACGCCAATGACTTTCCCATCGTCGCCGAGCGGCCCAAGGAGACTCTTGGGCACATTTTCAAGAAAGAGGGCAAGCGGATTGGTGCTGTGGGTGGCTTCTTCGTGAGCTACTGGCGGAGTGATACCCGCTCCTTGCCCCGGCTGGATAATGTTGGCAACGGTCAGTCCAACCGTGATGGCAACCAGCGTGTTCAGAAGCAACAACCACGGCAGTCGCCTCGCCAGTGGTCCACCGAGTTGCGTCGTCATGAACGTGTGCACGATTGCCGCTAGAATCAACGCTGGTGCAAGCGCACCGAGCAGGCGCAACACCAGTTTCCCCGGCACCGCCAGGACAGTAGCGTCGCTGCCGAGCAGCAATCCCGTCACAACGCCGAGAACCAAGGCGATGACGATCCGCGCATAGAGCGGGATACTTTGCCAGCGGGCAATCAAGCTGGTTGTGAGCAGGGCAAGAGCTGGTTGATCCGTGGCGTTGTTAGCCATGAGAAGGCTGGGCGAAAGATACGTTGCTGGACTACGCGGCGTCCCGTCGCTTGGAGCGCCCGCTTGAACGCGTAGTGAGTCGAGATGCCTTTTCGGTAAACCGACCTGTCACAAACTTATGCAATACACTGGCAATGAGCGTTTGGTACGGTACGCCTTCTTCAGCAGCTCGAGTTTGAATATCTATCAGATCAGGTGAGGATAATCGAATGTTGACCCTTCGGTTTTTCACGAACGTCGCTCTTGCCGCATCTCGGAAGTGCTTCAGTTCAGCCTTTGAAGGATCGACAGATCGAAACAGGCCTTTCTCGTAGTCTTTAGTGATTTGCTTTTCATACGATGATGGACGCTTCTTCATGAGACACCGCCTTTCAGATAGTCGCGAGTCGCCTTCCTGCTTGGAATAATTGTTTTCAGGAAGTAGTACTCGGCTTCCTCGACAAAGGGAACCAAGTATGCATATTGCTCAATGGCCACAATAAACATCCGTTGATTCGGGTACCGCTCAGGATCAGAATGCTTCACGAGGTCGAGTAGTCCATCGGCTTCAATGGCCAATACAATCTCTTCGAACGACACCTTGCGCTGACCCTTCAGCTGTTCATTTTTCTCATGACTCCAGCGAAACGGCTTCACTCGCTGAGTGTAACCCAATGTGTGCCTAATGTCATCCGCTCCGATCGCCTATCGGCATTCAAGTCACAATCTTCGCATGCATTGATTTCAGCAGTCCCTGATGAACTAGGAACCACAGCCCGCTTTCGCGAGCTTGAACAGGGCAATCGCAGCGAGGCTGGTCTACTGAGAATACGTCGTCATCGACGTAAAATAATTCTAAGCCACAACAAGACAGCGGACACGATGATAGGCCACATGCCAGACTCACAAAATAAGAACCCCCACCCCGCAATCGAGGACCCCTTTTATCGCTTGACGGCAGTCGGCTCTCGGCGTAGCCTCCGCGGGTTTTTATCGGAAGGAGGACCTGCTCGTGGAGGAATGGCCATATCGCCTGCTGGCCGGTGCCGGTTTCATCACAATTGCCTGGCTGGCATGGGTGACAGGGAGTCGCCGTCGGCTGAACTGGACAACCATTGGAGGCAGCGCAGCGTTGGCCTGGGGACTCGGTCTCCTGTCCTTTTGGTTTCCGGGTTCCCACTGGCTCTGGAGCATGATCAACGAGATGGTGGTCGCCGTGCTCACCGCCTCACAAAAGGGCACGGTGTTTCTCCTTGGGCCTCTTGCACTGGGTCCCGGCCAGACCTTGCCGGATGGGACGGTTTCGATTGGTTTTATTTTGGCGGCGCAAGCGCTGCCGGCCGTCGTGTTCTTTTCCGCCTTGATGGCAGGTCTCTACTATGTGGGCGTCATGCAGGCGATCGTGCGTCTGTTTGCACGACTCTTCTACCGGACCATGGGTTTATCGGGCGCGGAGTCTCTGTCCGGCGCAGCGAATATCTTTGTCGGCATCGAAGCAGGCTTGATCGTCCGTCCCTACCTTGCGGCCATGACACGATCGGAACTCCTCTTGGTGCTGACGTGCATGATGGCGACGGTGGCCAGTACGGTTATGGTCATTTATGTGTCGGCACTCCAGCATGTGGTGCTTCAGATCGCCGGGCATTTGATTTCCGCATCGATCATTTCGATTCCTTGTGCGGTGCTCATCAGTAAACTCACATGGCCCGAAGATGGACAGCCCGCTACGCTGGGCGGCGTGCCTGCCGTACCAACCGACCCAAACCTATCGACTGTCTCTGACCGTGACGCGAGCGCGCCCCCCTCCAACTTCATTGTTGCGTTGATCGATGGGGCGGGACAGGGAATGAAAATGGCGGTCGGCATTGCCGCGCTCTTGATCGTGTTTCTTGGATTGGAAGCACTGGTCGACTTGGCACTGGCACAGCTTCCTACGATCGGTGACGTCCCTCTCTCCGTCACACAGGTCCTCGCTTGGCTGACCTGGCCATTCGCCGTTCTCCTCGGCCTCCGCCCCGAGGAGTGGCAGATCGGCGCGGACTTGCTGGGGTCGCGGTTTATCGAGACGGAAGTGGCAGCCTATTTCAAATTGGCCGCTGTGCAGGCGGCGTCTCCCCCGCCGATCTCTCCCCGGTCCCTCGCGGCCATGACCTATGCCCTCTGTGGATTCGTACACGTGGCGAGCATGGGCATCTTTGTCGGCGGCATCTCCGCTTTGGTACCGCATCGGGCAAAAGATATCTCGCTCTTGGGGCTACGCGCCTTCTTATGGACCGCCTATTTAGCCACGTTGCTGACTGGGTGCATTGCTGGAGTCCTCGCAGCATCCTAGAACGTAGCGCTCACTGAACTTTTTTCCCATCCAGCGGAACCTAACAAAGGTATCCGACCCCTTTGCTTTGTCAGATACTAAGGAAATAGCAGGGCTGGTCCTACGAAATCTATCGCTAGAGTAGGCCTCGTGAGTAGAAATGCGGGATGGATCTTGAATCATGCATGACTCAGGAATGAAAATTCTGGCTTGCCTAACCACTTGCCCGCAGACGCTACACCCTATAATCCCAATTTCTCCCCTTCTCCATCCTACCACCCTATCTCATACCTTCCTTTGCTCTCAAATCCGGACTCATAGATAGTTCCTTTGCTTTACGCTAGACTTGTCTCTCCTACAAACAGTCCACAGCAGAAGAACGCAGCTGGATCGAATACAGGAGTCCATAATGGCGATTCCCGATTATCAGACAGTCATGCTCCCGCTTCTTCAATTTCTAAAGGACGGGAAGGAGCACAACATCGGCGAGGTCGTGAACTCACTAGCTGCGGAGTTCAAGCTCTCAACAGAAGAGCGCCAACAGTTTCTAGGGAGCGGACAGCAGACTGTTATCCGAAATCGAGCAGGCTGGGCCAGAACATACCTTAAGAAGGCCGGGCTCCTCGAATCAACTCGAAGAGGGTTTTTCCGCATCACAGAACAGGGGCGATCAGTTCTTGCTTTAAAACCAGGGCGCATCGATGTGAAATACCTGGAGCAGTTCCCCGAATTTGTCACGTTCAGAGAGCTTCGACATGATCGAGCTGATGAAGTTGCCGCTCCGATCAATTCCTCCACTGACGCAACACCAGAAGAAGCTCTCGATACGGCCTATGCGCGTCTTCGCCTAGACCTTGAAGGCGAGCTCCTTGATCAAGTGAAAAGTGCGTCACCATCTTTCTTCGAACGTTTGGTTGTCGAATTACTTGTTCGAATGGGATATGGTGGGACACTTCGCGATGCTGGGCAGGCTGTAGGCAAGAGCGGTGACGGAGGTATTGACGGTATTATCAAAGAAGATCGTCTCGGCCTAGATGTCATCTACATCCAGGCAAAGCGATGGGATTCTACCGTTGGCCGTCCGGAGATCCAAAAGTTCGCCGGGGCTCTTCAAGGACATCGCGCCCGCAAAGGCGTATTTATCACAACTTCATCATTCTCATCCGACGCTCTTGATTTTGCTTCAAAGATCGACAGCAAGATCGTTCTTATTGATGGGCCCGCGCTCGCGAAATACATGATCGACCACAATGTCGGAGTATCCCCTGCCAGAACTTACGAGGTGAAGAAGATTGACTCAGACTACTTCAATGAGGAGTGAACCTAAGAAAGGTATCCGACCCCTTATCTTGGTTGTTAGGGTCGCTCATGACCTTGCACTCTTGCGAGACAAATGGAAACGTCTGCGGCGAGCAGCTTCAACCCTTGCCTCAATACATCGCACTCTACGATAACGCCGAGGATTTTAGGCCAAGCCACGCACGCTACGCGAGTCAGTCTTCTCCTCATTTCATATCGACAATCCGGCGGCCGGTCAGGGTATCAAGCGTCTCAACAAATCGCCGTTTGCGCTCGTTTGCTTGCCGAAGCGCCGCAAGATACTCCTGCCACTCCTGTCCTTTCCCTTGCTGCTTCAGGACGCGGCCAACCTTGCGCAAATAGCCAGCCGCCACGTCATAGGCTTTTGGGTTCGTGAGGGCAATCTGCGCTTCCGCAAGTTGCTTCCAGATAGCAACCGCCCGCTCAGGATACTTGGCCACCACCGCCTCCGCAATGCGGTCCTCCGTCGACCATCCCCAGTCCCAGCCTCGCGACCGTGGTTTGCGACGGTCATACCACCGAAGCACCTCGTCAGGTCGTTTCTCAGCGATCGCAATCTCGATAAGGACCTCGGTCATGGGTGGCTCGATCGGAAAACGCTGGGTCGCTAGTTGCAGTCCGCTCTCCGGCAATGGCCAGAGCTGAGTCGATGGTTGGGGGCGTGTCCCGGTCTCCAGATACTGCATGGCGGCACCCCGCACTTCCGGCCCAACTCCTGCTCGCTTCGCCGCCTTCTCCAACGCCTGAAAGGTCTTCAGGTTCGGCTCCACGAAGAATTCGTCGGCGCGCAATGCGGCCACGGCAAGCCAATCCTGTTGTCGCTCACGCATCTCGCGGAAAGCCGTCCGCAATTGATGGGCGATACCAGGCCAGCGCTTCTCGGTTGCACCAATCCCCTTGCGGATCCATGCTTCTGCTTCTTCCCACTGCTTAGCTTTCATGAGATGTTCAACGAGACGAGGGTAACTGCCGGTCTTCTCAGCTTCTTGCCGACACAGCGGGATGATCTCTGCATGCCGGCCGGCTCGTTCCAGCGTCAAGATCAGCCAGTTGCTCAGACGGTCACGCTGAAACTTTTCTGAGAAGGCGTCCTGATCCCTGTTCCCCGGGTCCCTCGCGAGGCGTTGAGCCAACTGGTCTGCAAGGCTGTTCCACGCCTCCGTCGGATGGCTTCGGTCCCAAAACGGTTTGGCTCCACGACAAAGCTCGTACCCATCCGCTAGGTCAGCTTCCACCGCCCACCACATCTGCTCGGCGGGAGCACGGGACGATCGAGGCAGCGCCCGGAAGACGATATCCATACAGGAAGCGATTTCCTCTGCCGTTTCCCCTTCATCGTCGCTGATCTCAACTTGCTTCGTACCATCCTCCAGCAGTTGCGCTCCCACCTCCAGCACCACATCCGCATACCCTTGCGCCAGCAGCGCTTCTAGTCGATCCCGTACCCGTGAGTAGTCTGGGATCGATCCCTCGCCACTCCAGTGGTTGCGCCACCCTGGTTCTTGGCTCAGGTCGGCAATCTCAACCCGCAGGGATTTGACCATCTTCGGCACAGCACCTGCGGAGAGATTGGATCGATCCTGTATGAACTGCTGGACATCTGGATAGCGCTGAACGAGGTCTTTCAAAAGCGCGAGAAGTTGTGGCTGAGTCTGTTGTTCCAGGTATGACAGCCATGCGTCTGAAGCAGCCTTTCCGGCCTTCCGCATTGATCCCTCTGAGACAGTGACGAAATCTTCGTCCGTGGCACCTTCCTCATCCCATTCTTCTTCGTCTTCATCGTGCTCCAACAACTGAAACCGCCGATCCTGCTTGGTCACGGTAGGGATCGTACTCTTGCGCTTCACCTGCGCCAGATATTCGAGCACTACGGCAACTGCGTGCTTGCAGATACCTCCATAAGGGCAGGTGCAGGTCGCGATCAGTTTTCCATCTTCTGATTCAACGCTGGTGGCATATCGGTCGGAGCCTAGCACCCACGCAACCAGGCCTCCGCTTGAGGTTCTGGCCAGGTCGTGAACTTGACTGCTGCGCTGGTAGCGCTGCCCTCGCGACACAATGACCGGCCCGGCCCTTTCCTGGAGCTCATCCCACGTGAGCGCAGTGAAAGGATCCGTCTGTGGCTGCTTGCCCTGAGTTCTGTTCCGTGAGTTGTGTTTTCCCATTGCCACCGATGGTACTGACAACCGTCCACAATTCCAAGATTGAGTTGAGGGAACCAAAGAGGTGCAAGACGTCCGGCATGGAGTCGGCCTCAGAGGGCATTCGGTAGACTTTAACGGTCAGAGAACCGTTGCATTCAGTCTGGCGAGCATATGGATAAACGCGTCGATACCATCTCCTATGCAGCGTGCGCCGCTGCCTCTTCCAGCAATTCGTGGATGAGTGTTTGATAGGGTTTCTTGCGCTTGGCGGCTAATTTTCTCAATTGACTCAAGAGCTTGGGCGAAAGGCGGATAGCGATCAACTGTTTCGCCATTCCGCTAGACGGTCTTCCCACTCGGCGTGCGCGTCGCAGTTCTTCCGGCGTTGATTCCGGAATATCTGAGAAATCAATCTGTGAGTCGGGTATAGGCTTGGCGTTCCCGCCGGCTCGCCGGCCTCGCGCTGATGATTCGGAATGTTTCTTTTTCATGTCCCACCCCTCGTACGGTATACACCACAAGCAAGAGTCGATCGCTTACTGACTGCCCGAGTCGTTTAAACCGACGCTCTTGGGCTGAATGTGCCGGATCGTCCCAGTCGAGCCCATTGGCGTCGCCAAAGACGGTGGCCGCTTCTTCGAACGATACGCCATGTTTCTCAAAATTGGCGATCGCCTTCCCAATGTCCCAGGTAAACACTAATCCGTATATACAGTAATTAACACCTCATTACAATCTCCCGTGCGTCCGTCCCTCAGGAGGACCACCCTATCTATCCCTTTGTTTTCGTTGTCCGCCATGCAATCACAGCGGCGCTGAGGAGCATGAGCGAGGCGAGGAGGAACGGGGCTCCGGGAAGATCTAGCGAAGTGCTGAGACCTGAGTGCTGAGGATTGAGTAGGGAATTGGATCGGATGAAGAAAGCAAAGGTCTGCGTGAAGAGCGTCGGGCCAATCATGCCGGTCATGCCGTTAATGCTGGCAATGGCACCTTGGAGCTGGCCCTGCTCCGAACTACTGATGCGGCGCGTCATGAGCGCTTGAGTGGCGGGACCGGTCAGTCCCCAGAAGGCCATCACGGGAATGCCAAGGCAAAAGATCCAGCCCTCCGGTGCGAGACCATAGACGGAAAAGCCGACTGATCCGCAGAGCAACCCCATCAACATAGTTCTGCGCTCACCGAACCGGTTGGTGATCGGCCCGATCAGGCCGCCTTGCACGATCATGGCAGCCACACCGACGCCCGCCATCATCATTCCCACGCTGGCCGTTCCCCATCCATAGCGATAGCCCATGTAGAGAACCGACACACCTGGCAGCGCGGCATGGGCTAGATAGCCAAGAAACGAGACCGTCGCGAGGCCGACGAGTTCATGGTGCGAGCGTAGCAGCACGAGTGACCCAACCGGATTGGCCCGTGCCCAAGTGAAGGGCGTTCGTTTGTCAGACGACAGAGATTCGGGGAGCACAAAGAATCCATAACAGGCGTTCATCAGACTCAGTGCCGCCGCGCCCCAGAACGGCAGGCGTGGATCGATCGCGCCGAGCCAGCCACCCAAGGCGGGACCGAAGATAAAGCCGAGACCAAAGAGCATCCCGATCTTGCCGAACGCCGCCGCGCGCTGCGCCGGTGGCGTGACATCGGCGATGTAGGCGCCGGCTGTGCTGAAGCTGGACGAGGCCATCCCGGAGATGACGCGGCCCGCGACGAGCCAGGCAACATTCGGCGCGAGCGCCATCACAATGTAGTCGAGACCCAAGCCCAGGTTAGACAGCAGGACAACCGGACGTCGGCCAAACCGGTCGGACAGCGCGCCCTGGATCGGTGAGCAGAAGAACTGCATGAACGCCCAGGCCGTTCCCATCAACCCATAGAGCACGGCCGCCTGCGCCGTATCACCCGAGAAAAATTCTTCGACGAGTTTCGGCAACACCGGAATGACGATGCCGAACGACAACATGTCGAGGAAGACGGTAACAAGAATGAACAGGACGGCGGCTCGGCGTGCAGGGGTGGCAAGTTGATCGTTCATCGCTGGCGCATCCTACCAGACTTTCCCCTATACAACGTTTTACTGCGCGAGTGTCAACATCGCACCGATTCATGACAGGCTGAAACCGAGGGAGCTGATGAATCACGAAGCCTCCACTTGCATGGTCCATTCAAATATGGTGAGATTTAGTTGTTTCCCCTTACCTGCGTGCGAATTACTGGCTCCCTACATTCTGACCAAGAAGGAGGGCCCCATGGCGACATCACCCGTTGAAACTCCAATGCATGACCGCGTGAGAACATTTGTCAGTGCGCCTCGGAAGATGTTGATCGGCGGACGATGGGTCGACGCCGCTTCTGGAAAGACGTTCCCAACCTACAATCCGGCGACCGGCGAGGTGCTGGCTCATGTTGCCGAGGGAACGAAGCCGGATGTGGACCGAGCGGTCTCCGCTGCGCGCAAGGCGTTCGAGGATGGCCCGTGGAGGAAGCTTACCACGTCGGAGCGCGGACGGCTCATCTGGAAGCTCGCGGACCTTCTTGAGGCACATCTTGACGAATTTGCCCAGCTGGAGTCGCTTGATAATGGCAAGCCGGTCGGGGTAGCCCGGGCAGCAGACGTGCCGCTGGCCATCGACCACTTCCGCTACATGGCGGGTTGGGCGACTAAAATTGAAGGGAACACCATTCCTATTTCAGTCCCCTACACACCTGGTGCCCAATATCTGGCGTACACGTTACGCGAACCAGTCGGAGTCGTGGCGCAGATCATCCCATGGAATTTCCCGCTCCTCATGGGAGCCTGGAAGCTGGGTCCGGCTCTGGCGGCGGGCTGTACCGTCGTGTTGAAACCAGCCGAGCAGACACCGCTCTCGGCATTGCGACTTGGCGAGCTTATTTGCGAGGCCGGATTCCCCGACGGGGTGGTCAACATCGTGCCCGGATACGGAGAAACGGCTGGGGCTGCGTTGGCTGCTCATCCAGATGTCGACAAAGTCGCCTTTACGGGATCCACTGAAGTCGGGAAGCTGATTCTTGGGGCAGCTGCCGGAAACCTCAAAAAGGTGTCGCTTGAGCTCGGAGGGAAGTCGCCCAATATTGTTTGCAAAGATGCCGATGTTCAAGCAAGCATTCCTGGAGTCTCCAGTGCGATCTTTTTCAACCAGGGTCAGTGCTGCTGTGCCGGATCGCGCCTCTTCGTGGAAAAGGGTATTTTCGACAAGGTGGTCGAGGGAGTGGCTGAGGATGCGAAGAAGATCAAGGTCGGGCCAGGCATGGACCTCTCAACGCAGATGGGGCCCCTCGTGTCGGATGAGCAGCAACGTCGAGTGCTCAGCTATCTGGAGTCTGGATTTTCCGAAGGCGCAAAGGCCGTGGTGGGGGGAAAGAAATTTGGCGACAAAGGTTATTTCGTGGAACCGACTGTGTTGGTCGACACGACGCAGAAGATGAAAGTCATGCAGGAAGAAATCTTCGGCCCAGTGGTCTGTGCCGTCCCTTTCACAGACTTGGAGGAGGTTCTCCCGGCAGCCAACGACTCCATCTACGGCCTGGCCGCTGCGGTCTGGACCAGAGATGTTGGCAAGGCTCACCGGATTGCCGCCCAACTGCGCGCGGGATCAGTGTGGATCAACTGCTACAACATCTTCGACGCGGCACTTCCGTTCGGCGGCTACAAACAATCAGGCTGGGGCCGCGAAATGGGCCACGATGCACTCGAACTCTACACCGAGGTGAAGGCCGTCACCGTACGCCTATGAAGAGCTCGCCGAGGATCGACAGCCTTGCTGAGGCAATTGCGATCTTCGTTCAGAAAAGCTTCGTGGAGACTCCGACAAACGGGAGCAGATAATTAAGCCCACCGTTTGGGCTGTCTGTTCCGGCGTTGGAGATGTGGCTGAAGCGGAACCCGACATTCAACGACCACTGTGCAGTAATATCCAAGTTTGCACCTGTCCCGCCCCACACCAAGAAGTTGAAATCCGATCCTTGCTCAGGAATGGGCCCGTCGAAATTCGTCCAGAGTGGTCCGCCACCACCCTCGACATAAGGCTTCAGCCGACCAAATGACGTGAATGTATAGATCAGTTTTGGTGTAACGCCAATAGCGTAGGCGCCAGTCGGTTCCGCAATCCCTAAGATCGTTCCTTCAACTCCCAGCCCTACCGAGCCACTCCACCAGCTTTCACCGATCGGATCAGTCAATCCGATCTGCCACGACGGATGCACGGCCACACCGTTGAGCTTGGATGACTGTCCCTCCATCAGCCTGACCGGCAGCATCCCTCCGACCGCTAACCCAACAGTTTGTTTTCCAATCCACATCGAGGGTGGCACTTCGGCCGTCGCCGGTGACAATTCCACTAAACCGGCACAGAGGAGTATGGCGATGCACATCCGATTCATATTCAATTTCTTTGCGGGCTAGACAGTCGCCATGATGCGTTGACCGGTTCACCACAATGCCATGGTCAGAGGACAGTATACATAGGTGTGCATGATGAAGCATGACTGCATGAGAGGGGAGACTGTGGTGCCGCCTGGATGGGTTGTTGGGAGATCAACGGAGGGAGACGAGGTTCATCACCCCGCTTCGCGGTAGCCGCAATCCTGATTGCGGCACTGAACACTTCGGCCGTCTTGCTTGCTGACTTTTTCGACGAGGAACGGTGCCTGGCAGGTCGGACAGGCTTTCGGAACAGGGCGGTCCCACAATGCATACTCGCATTTTGGATAGTTGCTGCAGGCGAAAAACGAGCGGCCCTTCTTGGTCCGCTTCTGAACAAGATCACCTCCGCAGTCCGGCTGAGGACATTTGACACCTAATGCCAACGGTTTCGTCGTTTTGCACTGCGGATAGGCGCTACAGGCGATGAATTTTCCGAAGCGGCCGGTCTTTACCACCATCGGACTCCCACACTTGTCACAGACCTGATCGGTGGTAATTTCCTCCTTCGGAACGATTTTGATCGTGCCATCCGGCAGCCGCTCGAAGTTTTGTGTGTTCTTGCAGGGAGGATCATCCTTGTACGCGGGGCAAGCGAGGAATTTTCCGTTCCGCCCCCACTTGATCTCCATCATCCGACCGCACTTCTCACATGGAATGTCGGTCGGCGGCTCGACGGTATCTTTGGGGCCTGGGATCGTCTTCGCCCGTTCCATTTCTCTCGTGAACGGGGTGTAGAAATCCCGCACTGCGACGACCCACTGTTTATTCCCCTCTTCCACTTGGTCTAGTTGCTCTTCAAGCTGGGACGTGAAATCGACGTTAACGAGTTCGGGAAACCCTTTGAGCAAGAAATCGTTGACGGTCTTCCCCGTTTCGGTCGGCACCAGCCGTCCTTCCGTCTTTTCCACGTACTTGCGATCTTGGATCGTAGAGATGATCGCAGCGTAGGTCGAAGGTCGCCCGATCCCCTTTTCTTCCAACTCCTTGATCAACAGTGCTTCGTTATATCGCGGAGGAGGCTGCGTGAAATGTTGTTTCGACAACATTCCCGGTACGGTCTGGCCCTCCTGCTCAACCAACCGCAACGATTCTCCTTCCGACAATGTCGGCAGCTGGCGCTCATCGTCATCCGCTTCCTGATCGGCTTTCGGTTTCTGTGACGGCGCCTCCTTGTCGACCCCTTCCATATAGACGATCGTGTGCCCAGGGAATTTCACAACGGTTCCGGTCGAACGGAAGAGATAGCGCTCCTTCGTTTCGACCGGTGCTGAATCGATCCTCGTCACATCCAAGATCGCCGGCACCATTTGCGACGCGATGAACCGATTCCAAATCAACTTGTAGAGATTGTACTGATCATGATCCAAGTATTGACGGATGGATTCTGGGTCACGGGCAGCCAACGTCGGACGGATCGCCTCATGAGCTTCCTGTGCCGCTTTCGACGTCTTGTAGACGTTCGGCGTTCCAGGGAGATAGTTCGCCCCGAATCGTGACTGAATCACCTCGCGGGCATCGCTCATAGCTTCGGCCGAGATCCGAGGTGAATCGGTTCTCATATAGGTGATGAGACCGGTCGCCCCTTCGGCGCCTATTTCGATCCCCTCGTAGAGCTGTTGTGCCAGCGTCATCGTCTTCTTCGGTGAAAAATGCAGCTTTCTGGCAGCCTCCTGCTGCAGACGGCTGGTGATAAAGGGAGCGACGGGGTTCCTCTTTTTCTCCCGGCGCTCAATCGACTGAACCACGAACGTCTTTCCCTGAATATCGGCGACGATGCGACTGGCCTGCTCGCCGTTCTCGATCGACGCCTCTTCGCCGTTGATATTGTGAAGTTTGGCATCAAATGCCGGAGGATTGGCCCCAGCCAGGAGCGCCGTAATCGACCAGTACTCTTCCGCCCGGAAGGCCTCCCGCTCCGCCTCGCGTTCACAGATCAACCGCATGGCGACAGACTGCACACGTCCCATACTGAGTCCACGACGGACCTTGTTCCACAGCAACTGACTCCCTTGATACCCGACGATACGATCCAACACCCTGCGAGCCTGCTGGGCATTCACCAATTTCATGTCGATTTCGCCGGGTGATTGCAACGCCCGTTTGATCGCCGACTCCGTGATCTCGTTGAACAAGACTCGGAAGATCTTCGTGTCCTTCTTTTTCTTTTTTGATTTTCCCAGCAGCTCCTGCTCAAGATGCCAGGCGATCGCTTCCCCTTCGCGATCGGGGTCCGGAGCCAGAAACACCTTATCCGCCCCTTCAGCCTTTTTCTTGATTTCAGCCAGGACCTTGGACTTCCCTTTGATCGTAACGTACTGTGGTTCAAAATCATTTTCGAGATCGACACCTAACTTACTAGTCGGAAGATCCTTGATATGGCCGACCGACGCCATCACAGTATAGCCACGACCCAAGTACTTGGTGATTGTTCTTGCCTTCGTCGGGGACTCAACGATGATTAACGATTTTGCCATGAATACTCCGTCTACTTCCGATCAATTCTATCATCCGTACCAAATCTTCGAGAATCGTGCAACTAGAATGGCAGTCGGTGACGATTACGGGATATTAGGAATCAGAAAGCGTTCAGCATCCGATTACTGACGAATGTATTGTTGACCCGGCAGTTGGCGCACCCGCCCACTCAATTCCAACGACAGCAGAATCGCCGATACATGCGCGGCACTCAACCCCGTGCGTTCGATCACCGCATCCACCGATTGCGCTTCGTAAGAGAGCGCTTCATAGACCAAGAAGTCGTCCTGTTTCAGCGGTGGCGGTGCTTCGAGCGGTGTGGCCTCGAGTCGCATCATCGCCCGTTGACGGCCATCGACTTGCGGGAGAATCTCTTCAAGAATATCCTGTGCCCCTTCAATCAACTTGGCGCCCTCTTTGATGAGGCGATTAGATCCTCTGCACGCTTCCTCTTTGACGGATCCAGGCAATGCAAAGACCTCGCGCCCTTGCTCCAATGCCAGCCTAGCGGTAATGAGTGACCCGCTGTTGGTGGCGGCTTCCGCTACCAACACACCCAGTGAAAGTCCGCTAATGATCCGATTCCTTCGAGGAAAGTGATGACTGTGTGGAGCCGCCCCGATCGGCAACTCCGAGATGACCGCACCATGTGATTCGATACTCCGGCGTAACGCGTGGTGTTCCGAAGGATACGTTCGGTCGATCCCACACCCCAGCACGGCAATCGTACGTCCCTTTCCCACTACAGCCCCTCGATGCGCGGCTGCGTCGATCCCTCGCGCCAGGCCACTGACGATCGTGACTCCACGCTCCGACAGCTCTTTGGCAATCTCCTCCGTGAGAAGTCTGCCGGAAGCCGTCGCCCGTCGTCCGCCCACGATGGCTACGGCGATGTCATCCTGCTGGATCAACGCCCCGCTCATGTACAACAGCGGCGGAGGATCGGGAATGGCTCTGAGCCGAGACGGGTAGGATGAATCGAACAGGGTGAGCGTTTGGACCTTGAGGCGCTCGATGGTTTTCACTTGGCGATCAATCTGCTTTCGGATGGTGGTATCAGGACCACGCCGTATAGATTCAGCCAACTCCGAACTACAACCGGCATGCAGCAATTCGTCCGTGGTTGCGGCGAGAGCGGCATCGGTTGAGCCAAACGCTTGAATCAGTTTGACAAGCGTGCGATCGCCTACCCCATCAATCGCCTGGAGCATGAGCCATGACGTCAATGCTGCTTCGTCCATCTGGAGCTCGTTGAAAGACAACTGTCGGTCGAGGAGTCGCTTCAGCCAGAGGAGGTCACGCGATCAACGACGCTCTCGGTGGGAACGGATAGCTGAGACGGCGCAATGCTAGAGAACGACCAGATCGTACTGTTCAAGATGCAGCTGGCTATCCGGAGTGATAATGATCTTCGCCGAACAATCCCGTTCCAACACCTCAATTCCATGACGCTCTTCATCTTGGAGCAAGTCAGCCACCGTTGGGTGGGCTCCCACGACGATTCGTTGTTGATCCGATGCGGGTTCAATCCGTCGAATCTCGCGAAAGATTTCGTAGGCCACTGTCGTAGGAGACTTCGTATATCCGCGACCTTCACAATAGCGACAAGGTTCGGATAGTGAGCGCAAGAGATCTTCCCGAACACGCTCGCGTGAAATCTCGATCAAACCAAGATCCGAAATTCTGGAGATCCTCGTTCGCGCCTTGTCAGCCGCCATCGCATCTACCAATGCATGATAGACCCGATCGCGATTCTTTTCACGTTCCATGTCGATGAAGTCGACAATGATGATCCCGCCGATTCCTCGCAGCTTGAGCTGATAGGCGACTTCCTTCGCTGCCTCGAGGTTATTGCGCACGATGGTTTCTTCTTGGTCGCGTTTCCCCACAAAACGCCCTGTGTTGACGTCGATCACGGTCATGGCTTCGGTATGGTCAATGACCAAATAGCCGCCTGATTTGAGCCACACCTTCCGGCTTAGGGCACGCGCAATTTCTTGCTCGACCCCCAGATGGTCGAACAGCGGTTCGTCCTTGTCGTAGAAATGAATCCGTGCCGTCTGTTCTGGAGAAAAGCGCTGGACAAATCCACGAATGGCCTCGTATTCCTGTCGCGAATCGATCCAGAGCCGATCGACCTTCTTCCCAAACAGGTCCCTCACTACTCGGAAGCTGAGGCTCAAATCCGAATGCAGCAAGGCAGGAGCAGGTAGCTGTTCCCGTTTCGTCAAGACGTCCTGCCAGAGCACGTGCAGAAAGTCGACATCGGACTTCAGCTCATCCTCTTTGACCCCTTCGCTGACGGTGCGGACGATATACCCACATCCCTGGCGGCGAACGCGGCGCATGATTTCCTTCAGCCTCGCCCGCTCCTCGTCACGCGGGATACGCCGCGACACGCCGATATGATCGACGTTCGGCATAAAAACCAGGTAGCGTCCCGGTAGCGAGACATACGTCGTGACGCGGGATCCCTTGGTGCCGATCGGCCCCTTCGAGATTTGCACCATCAATTCCTGCCCCTCACTCAACAGCTGTTCGATCGGCTTGGCGCTCTGACGCTTGGGCCTGAGCATGTCCGAATCTTTATCATCTTCCTCGGCTTCAACTAACATGTCGCCTGGTTCCGCATCCGCCAACAGATCGGAAACGTGCATAAACGCGGCTTTTTCAAGCCCGATATCAACAAACGCGGCTTGCATTCCTGGCAAGACCTTGGCGACTCGTCCCTTATAAATATTTCCGACAAAATCCTTGTGCTTGGCGCGGTCTCCAAATAAATCGGTGACCACCCCACCATCGAGGACCGCCACGCGAGTTTCTTCTCGCGAGACTGTAATCGCAATCTCAACTCCCATACTAACTCCTTTGATTTGAAAACCCTCCGGTACTGCGAACGGTACTGGACGCGAGCTTAGGCCCAGGTCCTGAATTCATACCATCCCTGTTTCCGATGGTTTTCGATAGTATCTCCTCCGAAAGACCGATATCCATGGCTCCGGTCGTTCGGTCTTCATTCAATAAAACAGGCTCAGCCGCTTTCGTTTGACATTCAGCAATAAGCCCAATGACGCCATGGTCATGATCGTGGCGCTTCCACCATAACTCACCAAGGGCAAGGGGATCCCGACGATCGGAAACATCCCCGCCGTCATGCCGATATTGACCACGACACAGAAACAGAGCATGGCCACGATACCTGCGGCGAGCAATGCGCCAAGCTGATCTTTTGCTTTGGACGCAATCTCCAACGAGAGCCAGATCAATCCCACAAATAACCCCAAGAGAACCATGACACCCAGAAATCCCCACTCCTCCGCAAACACAGCAAACACGAAATCCGTATGCCCTTCCGGCAAAAACTTCAGTTGACTCTGCGTTCCCCCATAGAGCCCTTTGCCTAGAAGCTCACCCGATCCGATGGCGATCTTTGATTGTAGAGCATGATAACCTTTCCCGCCTGGGTCATAGCCTGGGTCGACGAAGGCCATAATGCGCTGTCGTTGATAATCATGCAAGGACCCCCACACCCCTTCCCATGCGAACGGAAACAGCATGATCCCAAATAAGAGAATAAATCCAATGGCTTGAGAGCGAACCCCGACCATGAGTAGCATGGCTGCATAGACGGCCACAAAACTCAGTCCACTCCCTAGATCAGGTTGCTTCAGGATGAGGAGCAGACCAGGCAACACCAAGAGCCCCGGAACAATGACACGCTGCAGCCACCCCACACGAGGGGCCTTCGAGTAATAATGCGCCAAGACCAACACGAGGATGAGCTTGGCGAACTCAGACGGCTGAAAACTGAAGGGCCCCATCGCAATCCATCGTTGTGCCCCTTTACTCGTTCGTCCTTCGAACAGGACGAAGACCAGCATCAGAAGGATAAACGCGTAGGCCGGATACGCAAACCGCGCCAGATCGTGATAATCCGCCGCCCACATGATCAGAAAGGCCGCTGCACCTAGGCCGATCCACATCAACTGCTTCAGATAGTAGGGGGTATTCCCGCTCTGCTGTCCCTGCGTGACGCTATAAATGGACAATACCCCGATCGCCAGAATAGCCAGCATAAGGCCGACATAGCGAATATCGAATCCGTCGAGGCCACGACGCTCGGTCAATCGATCGATCATGAGTCTTTGAAGCCTCTCCCGTCATCTAAGCTCATCCCTGACAATCCTGACGTGGCGACCGGTGTCGGGGTGGTGAGGTTCATGTACGCTTCAATGACTTCTTTGGCGAGAGGCGCTGCCGCAGCTCCCCCATGTCCCATATGTTCAGCTAGTACCGCTACCGCAATCTTTGGTGATTCCACCGGTGCAAAGGCCACGAACCACGCATGATCACGAAATTTTTTGGGAATACTTTCCTCGGGTCCCGTCCGAAGCGCAGCCACTTGAGCCGTCCCTGTCTTCCCCCCGATGGTCACAATGGATGACTTCGCTCTCGTCGCGGTTCCCTTCGTGATGACATCAGCCAATGCACTTTTGATGATACGGAACGTTTCAGGTTTGGCATTGACTTTCCCGCGAGGAACGGCCGGCAATTCCTGGAGATTTCCCGTCGATCGATCCATGACCGCTCGTACCAGCCGAGGACGATAGTTGACCCCGTCGTTGGCGACGGTGGCCATCATACTGGCCATCTGTAACGGTGTCACCGTCACAAATCCCTGTCCGATGGCTGCCGAAATGGTCTCGCCCGGTAACCAGGATTCCCGCTTGACCTTTTGCTTCCATGCCGGAGTCGGCATGATTCCGGATCGTTCCGACGGCAATTCCACGCCCGTCGGCCGCCCAAGCCCAAAATCCTTTCCAAACTCCGCCATCACATCGATCCCCATGCGCTGACCGATCGAGTAGAAGTAGACGTCGCAGGAATGGACCAATGCCTCATGAAGATCAACATACCCATGCCCACCGGCTTTCCAATCTCGGTAGAGTCGTCTCCCGAACTGATACCCGCCGGTGCAATGAACGGTGCTGGACGGCGACATGGTCTTGGTTTCCAAGGCAGCGACAGCCATTGGGATCTTGAAGGTGGATCCCGGAGGATACTGGCCTTGTGAAGCACGATTATTCAGCGGGCGCCCTTCGTCCTGCACGATTTCCACCCACTGTTTCGCGGTGAGCTCCCTTGACAGAACGTTCGGATCAAAGGCGGGCCGACTAGCCATGGCGAGAATGTCCCCGTTGTTCGGATCGAGCGCGACAATGGCGCCCTGCTCCTCACCGAGCAAATCTTCGGCCAACTTCTGGAGGCGCGCATCGATCGTGAGATAGAGGTCGTTCCCCGCCTGCGGTTTTTCAACCACGGACGATTTCTTTTCGTGACCCAGCGCGTCGACCTCTACATTCTTCTGCCCGGCCGTTCCCCGCATATGCCGATCATACGACTTCTCAATGCCGTACTGCCCCACAATGCTGCCTTGGTGGAGGTCGTCAAATTCTGGCTTCTCAAGTTGATCCGCTGAAATTTCCCCGACATAGCCCAACAGGTGCGAAGCAATCAGCCCGCCTGGATAGTTGCGTTGGGACTCAACCTGGATCATAACGCCGGGCATGTCGAGACGACGAGATTCAACGAGCGTGGCATCGCGCAAAGTCATGCGGTCTTTTATTTTGCGAGGAAGCAATTTACTACCTTTGATCGCCAATTTTTTTCTCACGAGTGCTGGGTCCAACCCCAGCAATTCGCTGAGCTGTTGAATCAAGACCTCACGATCCTGCACATCTTCCAGCGTCACATAGACACTGAAACTTGATACATTATTGGCGAGGAGGATGCCGTTCCGGTCATAGATCAACCCGCGAGCCGGCTCAAGCAGCACCTGTCTGGTGCGATTATTTTCTGAGAGGTCTCGATAATACGGGCCCTCCAGAATCTGCAAATGCCAGAGGCGAAGGCCGAGTAGTCCTACCACCAGCAGGAGACCTACACGTAGCGCAAACAGTCTGCGGTGGAGATCGCCAAACTCCGTCTCGGGATAACTCGTCGACAACATACGGAAATCCTAGATCCGATATTCTGAGACCCACTGCTCAAGACCAAAATACCGGCTAATGAGCCAATACACAGACCCACCTATCAGCGCATCAAGAGCGGCTTGAGGCAGTACCACAGACCACAGTGCCCACCACACATCTTGTTGTGCGCTGAGCCGTAAAACCACCGGGGTGATAAGCCCAACGAGGCACGACAGGGTGAAGAGTCCTATTACCAGCAGGGGCGGTGTCAGATACGCGACCTGCCGGCCGGCAAGGCCCGCGATAAATCCGATGCATCCTTTGATGATGGCCGCTGAAAGGACGTCTTGTGCGGAAAAGAGACTCATCGCCCATCCCAAAACCAGACCAACCAGCAATCCCTCAAGTTCTCCGCCGAACAGTCCAATGAGGCACACCGCCACAAATCCGAGATCCGGCTTCACCTGCCAGAGACTGACATGGGGCAGCAGCACCGATTGAGCCGAAACAATCCCGGCGATAAGGGCGATGTAGGTCAGCGTTTTCATCGCTTTGTCTTCGGCGCCTTCAGACGTTCCCCCTCGGTGGGAAAGGAGGTTGGGAGGATGACCAGTACTTCCTCCACATGGTTCGGGTCGACCTCAGGAACAAGTTCTGCGGATTGGAACAGCGCTTCGTCTTCTTTATCGATTCGTGTGATCGTGCCGATTGCTAGACCACGTGGGAATCCTCCGACCAATCCAGACGTGACAACTCGATCACCAGGCCTCGCGTCGGACAGCAACGGGATGTATTTGAGTTGAGCCGTTCCATGGGTAGTCCCTCCAACGATTCCTTCGTCTCTCGTGCGCTGGATCAATCCGGCGATCGCATTGTTGGGATCCGTCAGAAGCAATACCACCGAGGTTGAAGACGTGGTCTTCACGATCCGGCCTACCACCCCGGCCGGAGTAATGACACCCTGGTCCGACTGCAACCCATCCGAAGTGCCCTTGTTCAGAATGATCGTCTTGTACCAATTGCCTGTATCTCGGCCGATCACCTGCGCAGCGATCAGCGTCGGCAACGCCTGTTGTTTGAACTCCAACAGTGCCGCGAGTCGCTCCGTGGCTGCCGCCGACTCTCGCAACTGTCCATTTTGCTCCTTGAGGAGGTCCAGCTCTCTCCTCAACTGCCTGTTGTCTTCCTCAACCCCTTGGAGCGCCACATATTGCCCCCAGACACCGGCAATCCGATCATGGATGCCGGCGACAGCTTGCAGAGGCCAGCTGATGACCCACCCGAAAGGACTCCCGACCGCCTGAAATACGGTTTGGAGTTGGGTTGGCAACAAGAGGAAACTCAGGACCAGAATGACGGCAAGCGCGAAGGCGACACGCCGAGCGTTGTAGGAGAGGCGGAAATTGACCATCCGCATGAGGGATGGCATCTTACCGAAGGTTGTTCGCTTGCGACATGACCGATACTTTCCGAAGGAGATCCAACTCGTCCAAAATCTTACCCACTCCCAACACCACGGAGGTGAGCGGATCGTCCACCGTAATGATCGGCAAGTTCGTTTCTTCGCGGAATCGTGTGTCCATGCCCTTGAGGAGCGAGCCGCCTCCGGTTAAGACGATCCCACGATCGATAATATCACCGGCTAACTCGGGCGGGGTGTTTTCGAGTGCGATCTTGATGGCATTCACGATCGTACCAATAGGTTCCTGTAGCGCCTCACGGACCTCCGCGTCGTCGATGACCAATGTCCGCGGGATGCCGGAGATCAAATCACGGCCCTTGATCATCATCGTTTTCCGCTCTTCGAACGGATAGGCAGAGCCGATTTCAAACTTGATACGCTCCGCCATATGTTCACCGATCAATAAGTTATATTTCTTCTTGATGTAATTCATGATCGCTTCGTCCATGCGATCACCAGCAACCTTCACCGACTCGCTGTACACGATCCCGCCTAGAGAAATGACGGCAATGTCTGTCGTTCCGCCCCCCACGTCGACGACCATATTGCCTGACGGCTCCGTAATCGGCAGTCCTGACCCGATTGCAGCAGCGACAGGCTCCTCGATCAAGTAGACTTCTCTGGCCCCGGCCAATTCCGCAGAATCGCGTACTGCTCGTTGTTCCACTTGGGTGATGCGAGAGGGCACGCCAATGATGATTCGGGGGCGGACAAACGCGCTTCGATTATGCGCTTTCCGGATGAAATGCTTGAGCATCTGCTCGGCCATCTCGAAGTCGGCGATCACGCCCTCCTTCATCGGCCGAACCGCAATGATATTCCCCGGCGTCCGTCCGAGCATCTTTTTGGCATCCGTTCCGACGGCCAGCACCTTTTCGCTTTTCTTCTCCACCGCGACAACGGAAGGTTCGTTGAGGACGATCCCTTTTCCGTGCACATACACGAGAGTGGTTGCGGTGCCTAAGTCAATGGCCAGGTCGTCGGAGAACCAACCGAACATATCTCCCGGGAACCCCACGGCGTCTCTCCCTTCATCTTGGCCGGACAAGTTGTAGTCCAACCGGTGTGCTTAGTGAATGCCTTGCCTAGTCCGGAACGGCGAGTTGCCCGGCATCCAATACTTGTGTCCTGGCCACTTCATCGCCCAACCGACGACCTTGCTCATTCCCGATGATCAAAAAGCTTTCGAACGCTAAAATGGCCAGAGACGCCAGCCATCCGATGTATGGAACCGCGTACGCGAGCTGTGCTCCACCCAGCGGTAGGTTCCGAATGATCGATTCTTGGAAGCCCGCTGATTCTCGACCATCCACTCGTATCGTGTGCAACCCCACCAACCGTTTGCCGATACTTTTCCCGCCCGCGAACCCATCGGCAATCAGGATGTAAGCCAGCCCGGAAAGAAAACCAACCGGCGAGGCAATTTCGCCCGCGGCCACCACGATGAACAGATCGATCAACTTCGCGATGAATCGATTCAGGACATGGGCCTTCGGGTAGACTCGTGATTCCTGCAACGTCGAGGTTGGCCCCTCCCCTACCAAGGGATCTCCTTGTAATTTGTTACAAAGTATAACAAAACGCATCATCTTGCACAAATAATGACCGAATCTTTTTCGGAATTTTCTCAGCTTGGCCGTTTCGGACCAGAATGCAACGTTCCCCCCTCAGATGTGTCTTGGGTGTCCCCCCATCGAGTGTTGCGCTGACGCCTCTTCAGCATACTCTGGAAGCTGACAGTGGGAGCCGACTCTCTCTTGCCTTCTACATCCTCCAATCGTTACACTGTTTTCTTTTATCAAGACGAGGATTGAGATGATCAAGACCATGCGCGATGCGGCTCACAACTATCCCTGGCTGCTCAAGTCCATCATGATTATTTTAGCCGCGGCCTTCGTGATTACGATGGGCTGGTGGGGATTCGGTGAGGACGCGGGCGGGCCTGTCGCCAAAGTAGGCGCCCAAACTGTTTCTTTGGATGAGTTTAAGCGCACGTACGAAAACATGCGCCGTATCTACAAAGAAAACGTTACGAGTGAGTTCAAAGAAGAAGAATTCAAAGACTTCGTGGTCGGACAACTGGTCGACAGCCGCGTGTGGATTATCGCTGCCGAAGAAATGGGTGTGCGCGTCTCTGATGCAGATCTGCGCGAGCTGATCATGCAAACTGAGGTTTTTCAAAAAAACGGCGCCTTCGACCCCGAGCTCTACAAACGCATCCTTGCCGCGAATCATTTAACACCGGCTGCATTTGAGGCGATTCAGCACCAAGAAGTCTTGGCAAATAAAGCTCGAATGATTGTGCGGGATTCCGTTGCGCTCACGCCGGCCGAGATTGAAGAAGGACAGTCCCTGATGGCGAGACCTCCGGATTCTGACCCGACCAAGGGAGCTGAATCCAGGCAGCGAGTGCTGGATGATATGCTGTTGCAGAAGCAGCAACGGGCGCTGGTCTCATTCCAACAGTCCATGAAAGCCAAGCTGCCAATCACCATCCGCCGGGAGCTGCTGTAAAATCGCTGCTCCCTTTCATCTAGTGATGCTGGGTAGCAGAAAATTAGACGATCAACATCGCGTCCCCGTAGCTGTAGAAGCGATAACGTTCTTTGACCGCCTCTTCATAGGCCTTACGAATTTGTTCGATTCCGGCGAAGGCTGACACCAGCATGAGCAATGTGGTTCGTGGGAGGTGGAAATTCGTCATGAGTGCATCGACGACTTTGAACTGAAACCCTGGTGTAATAAACAGCCGGCTTTCGCCGGACATCGCGACCATCTCCCCTTTTTCCTTCATAACCGTCTCAAGCGTACGGACAACGGTGGTCCCGACGGCAACAACCTGTCCACCGGCCTGCTTGGTCGTCTTGATCGCGCTCACCGCCTCTTCACTGATCGTGAATCGTTCTGAGCCCATCTGGTGATCTTCAATTGGCTCCGTCTTCACCGGCTTGAATGTGCCAGGCCCAACATGGAGTGTCACCGTCGCAACATTCACCCCTGTTGCTTGCAGCCGTTGAAACAGCTGCTGGGTAAAGTGAAGGCCTGCCGTCGGCGCAGCAATCGCTCCGCCGTGTTTGGCAAACATGGTCTGGTACCATTGATGATCTTCCTGAAGCGGCGCACGTTTGATGTACGGTGGGAGGGGCATCGATCCATGTTCTGCAAGAAATGCATCGACTGATATCGGACACTCTACATCCACCTCGGTGCCCGTTGCGTCCCGCTTAACGATCGTCGCGCGGGCATGATCACCGAATTCGATGACCTGTCCAACTCGGAATGTCCCCTTGACCAGGATCTCCCATCGCTCTTCGTTCTGTTCTCTCACGAACAAGACCTCGACTGGCTTCCCAGTCGACTGTTTGACTCCTGGAACCCGCGCAGCCAGGACCTTGGTATCGTTCACCACGAGGAGATCACCCTTCTTCAACAGATCCGGGAGATCAGCGACATGACGATGAGATAGCTGCTGCGTACCTCGGCTGATGGTCAGTAGCCTCGCGCGATCGCGCGGAACGACCGGTTCCACCGCGATCAACGCTGGGTCGAATGGAAAGTCGAAATCGGACAGGTGCATTATGACGGTGGGGCCATGGTGACTGGCATAGGCGGAGTCTGAGTCAACGACGCGTCCCGGAGTTCTGTCCCAGGGTAGTAGTAATTCAGAATACTCGCGAACGAGTACCCCAATTCTGCCAGTTCTTTTGCTCCCCACTGACAGAGCCCGACTGCATGACCAGCCCCGTATCCGGAAAGGACAAGATCATCGCCGATCGATTCGACCGTAAACTGGGTGCTCGGCACGACCGTATACCCAACCACCTTACGCAGATCCTCCCCACGGATAATGAGCTCCCCATCTGAATGAATAATCCTCAGCGTTGCCACTCGTCCAGCACGACTATGGGTAAGGGGGGAGATTGCTCTGATGGTGCCGAGCATGAATCCTTGCTTCCGTAGTTTCTTCTCCAGTGCGTCCAACTGTACGGATACTTTCCATTGGTAAAATGGAGATTCCACATCGAACGGACACTCGACACCTTTCAAGTAGGGCAGATCCTTCGACCAGACATTCATGGCATCTTCCGTCAGGCCGGCCGCCGTAGATGAGAAGGCGGCATAGATGGGAGCCCCCTGGTATGTCACAACCAGTCCACGAGTCGACTCCACTGCCAACGCAACCCGCGCATCGATGCCTTGCCGACCACGATAGACCTGATCTTGGATCCCGGCCACGACGTCATAGCTACGAGTGGGACTCAGCATCTGTTGATATAGGGCATAGGTCCGCGCAGCGACTGCCTGGACCTTGAGCATCTCGAGATGCCAGGTTGCGTTGACTTCTGCCGGCACCACACCCTTCACATACTCCTCCAAGTCAACATGATTGACGACAAGCAGACTCTTTCCTCTCCGGAGGAGTTGGATCGCCCCACTCACTTGCATCGCGTCTTTCTCAGAGCCTGCCTGTTGCGGAGCCCGGTTCCCTTTTGAGGGGAGCCAAAGATCCAAGTCGTGACTTCGTGCCCTCACCATCAGGCGATCGGTCACCACCGGCGTTCCATTGAGGAACATCGCCCGGCCTCGCATCTCGACCCGCACGGCCGTCCGATAAGGGCGAGCTTCCTGCTGATCATCCGTTACCACAATAGTCTGACTACTTGAGATCTCCAGCTGTTGGACATCCCGAGCCAGCAAAACGCGAATCGTTGACGCCGCTTCTGCCTCTGGTATGGTCATACAGCCGAGGACAAATCCTAGACCAAGGGCCAGAGCTGAACACCAGGTTGCGATCATCTGCGTAAGAGCCATCCTATGAGATAGAATAGCAGACTGAGAAGAATGCTGAGGACAATGCTGGTTCCGATGGGGAAGTAGAAGCTAAAATTCTCCCGTTTGATGGAAATGTCACCGGGAAGTTTTCCGAACCACCCGAACAGGTTTCCCAGCGCAGGCATACGGTCGGCGATGAGGAAGAGAACGCCGAGGAACACGATTCCGAGACCGACTCCGATCAAAAGCTTGCCAAACGTCGCCCATTCCGGCATTAACTTTCATCCCGCCTGGCGGAGTGCCTCAGCGCTACTGACGGTAGGCGTTGGCGATGCTACCCGTTTATGAGGCATTCCGCAATCTGAATCGCATTCAGTGCTGCGCCTTTGCGAAGATTATCGGAGACAACCCAGAGATTGAGCCCGTTTGCAATCGACTCGTCTTCCCGAACGCGGCCGATGTAGACCTCATCCTTCCCGGTTGCATCGAGCGGCATGGGATACAATTTCTTGACCGGATCGTCGTACACAATCACACCCGGCATGGCTGCCAGTGCGGCACGTGCGTCATTTGCCTTTAGTGGACGCTCCAATTCCACATTGATCGCTTCAGAGTGACACCGAAGGACGGGCACTCGCACCGTCGTCGCGGTGACCCGGAGGGTGGGTGTGCCGAGAATCTTCCTCGTTTCTTTCGCGATTTTCACTTCCTCCGAACAGTCGCCTCCTTCGCCAAACGATCCGATGTGCGGCAAGAGATTAAACGCAATCTGGTAGGGATAGACTTTGGCCGTCACGTCCCGGAACGCAAGCAGGTCTTTCGTCTGATCCATCAGTTCATCCATGGCCGCAGCACCGGTTCCTGAAACGGACTGAAACGTCGTGACCACCACGCGTTTCACTCCGACCGCGTCGTGAAGCGGCTTGAGCGCCATGACCAATGGAGTAGTCGTACAGTTCGGAATAGACACGATTCCCCGAGGCATGTCATGTAAGGCAGAGGCATTCACCTCCGGAACCACTAAAGGCACTCCTTCATCCATACGATATACCGCGCTGTCGTCAATCACGGCAATGCCGGCTGCTCCTAAACGTTGGCCATATTCTCGGCTGATGGCATCGGTCGCGGAGATAAACGCAACATCCACCCCCTCGAAGGACGAAGAGTCGGTCAATTCTTCGACCTTCCACTCCTTGTCCTGGCAGGTCATGACCTCGCCGGCCGATCGCTTAGATGCGAAGAGCCTCAAACTCATGAGCGGAAATTTGCGTTCCTCCAAGATGTCGAGTGTTTCCTTTCCGACCGCCCCGGTCGCACCAAGGATCGCCACCGTATACCCAGGTTTGTTCTTGATCATGACATTCCTAATTCCAAGGCCAGCAAGCGAATACGATGATTAAATGTGTCGGCCACCAATAACGATCCATCGTGATCGACGGCAATGCCAAAGGGGTAGCAGAGTCCGGCTTCTTTTGCATCGCCGCAATCACCCGAATACGAGGCCTCCCCGTTCCCGGCTACGCAGAAGGCCGTTCCAGAATCCCAGTCCCATCGACGAATCAGATGATTGTCTGAATCGGTCAAGAAAAGATCGCCGTTATGACCGATCACAATTCCCGTCGGACGTGCGAGGCTCGACGACGGGGGATCGGACGGGGATTCGTACCGATACGTTGCTCCGTCACCCGCCACGGTCGAAATCAGTCCTGACGAGAGGCAAACGCATCGGATTCGGCCGTTGAAGGTGTCGGCAATATACAGCCGGTCATCCGCCAGGGCCAATCCACTCGGCCCCGCAAGGGCTGCATCGACGGCAAGTTTCTCGTCTCCATCGTACGTCGCAGCCCCGGTTCCGGCAACGGTTTCAATCCGACCGGTGTTGAGATCTACCACTCGTATACGATGGTTGCTCTGATCGGCAATGTAGAGCTTGTGCGTCTCATCCAGAATCAAGGCGGCCGGTTCGTTGAGGGTCGCCTCAGGTGCTGCCCCTCCATCACCAGAGAACCCTGCCTGCCCGGTCCCGGCCAGCGTTGTGATGACGCCGGTCGCGGCCTCGACCATCCTGACCCTATGATTCATGGTATCGGCAATATAAACATTTCCTTCTCGATCCACGCACACCGCAGTCGGAAAATTAAGGCGCGCGCGGACTGCCAGTCCCATATCCCCTGTGTATCGCGTGATGGAGGGTGTCCGATTCGTCCAATACCTGACCGTTCCGCTCAAATCAGTATGTTGGGTATAGGCTGAGTGACCATTGGTCGCGGGATCGTGATCAGCAAGAGGATCCTCTTCCGCCCTCGCAGTTGTGCCATCTGACCGACCGATAATCTGCCCATCGTCCTGAATCGACTGGCCTGCGATTGTGGAAATCACTCCAGTCGCTCTATCAATTTTGCGAACGACGTGATTTTCTGAATCCGCCACGTACACATTGCCATGGCGATCGAGGCTGACCCCCTTCGGTTCGTTCAAACACGCCAGTACCGCAGATCCGCCATCTCCCGAATAGCCGGACACCCCGTTCCCTGCCAATGTATCGATGGTCCATGTGGAAAGAATGGCTGCCATGACTCAGCACCAGTCAGTCATTGAGGTTCTTGACGATCGCCTCGCCCATCTCGACTGTTCCGACGATCTGCGCCCCTGGACTTTGGATGTCTTTCGTGCGATAGCCGAGGTCGAGCGTTTTCACAATGGCCTGCTCAATGGCTTCGGCTTCTTTCTCAAGCTGAAAGGCGTACGACAGCATCATGGCAGCCGATGCGATGGTCGCGATGGGATTGGCGATGTTTCTCCCCGCAATGTCCGGGGCACTTCCGTGAATCGGCTCGAACAGCCCCACCTTCGCTCCGATACTGGCCGAGGGGAGCATTCCGATCGAACCCGTGAGCATCGCCGCTTCATCGCTAAGAATGTCTCCGAACATGTTGTTGCACAGGAGGACATCGAATTGTCGTGGATTTCTAACCAGTTGCATGGCGGCGTTATCGACATAGATATGCCCCAATTCGACGTCCGGATAGGACGCATGGACCTCAATGACGACCTTGCGCCACAGCTCGGAGGATTCCAATACATTCGCCTTATCAACCGAGGTCACTTTCTTGCGCCGTTTCCTCGCCGCTTCGAACGCCACCTTGGCAATCCGACGAACTTCTTCCGTGGTATAGGCTTCCGTATTGACCCCCCGCTCCTGACCATTCGGTAGCTTTTCGATGCCTTTGGGCTTACCGAAATAGATGCCACCGGTGAGTTCTCGGATGACGAGAATATCGATCCCTTCGACAACCTCGCGCTTTAAAGTGGAGGCATCCACGAGATTCGCGTATACCTTCGCCGGCCTCAGATTGGCATAGAGACCTAAGGCTTCACGAATTCCCAGGAGCGCCCGTTCCGGCCTGAGGCTGTATTCTAAGCTTTCCCACCGCGGGCCCCCTACCGCTCCCAGTAAGACTGCGTCACTTTGTTTGGCGAGCGTCAGAGTATCGTTCGGCAATGGCACACCAAACTTATCGATCGCTTGCCCTCCAATATCGGCGGTCGCAAACTCAAACGCATGGCCATATTTCTCAGCGATCACTTTGAGGACTTTCACGGCTTCCGGAACAATTTCACGCCCGACTCCATCCCCTGCTAGCACTGCGATCTTGGCCTTCACTGCTGCTCCTTTCGATCGTTCACGATTTCCATGCCCTATTCCAATACTGTTTCATCTTCTTCCCGCCAAGCGGGATCCACCAGACACAAGAACTCAATATCCACTGCTCCCGTATTTTCGAGACACTGTTCACCTCCCGGCTGGACATAGACCGTGGTGCCTGCTTCGATCTGCGTGACCTGGTCGTTGATCCTGAATCGCCCTTGGCCGGAGATAAAATAGTAGACTTCGGAGGAGGTCAAAATATGTCGTTTGGACCGCACCCCTGGGCCCAGCCTTCCGTGGGCTAGGCTATACCCTAGTTCAAGCGGCTGCTTTGCAGGATGAAGTATCTCCCGTAACCGAGTATGGTCGCCGGCTAGAAACTCTGGCCGGTCCCCTAGCGCCACCTTCCACACGCCCAAGCCTCCTTCTAGGGAAGTCATTCGGTCCCAGAATTAAAAACTGTACCGTGCGTATCCCCGTCAAATCAAGTTCACCTTCTGCTCCCCTTGCGCTTGTTTGGTCGCAAGATAGGCGAGCTTATTCAAGGCACTGAGATAGGCTCGCGCTGAGGCGGTGATGATATCCGTATCGGCCCCGTGCCCGGTGACGGTTCGACCATCTTCTTGAACACGAACGGAAACCTCCCCCTGCGCATCGGTACCACCCGTGATGGCTTTCACGACATACATCAGTAACTTGCTCTTGGTCTGTGTGATCGCGGCAATAGTGCGGTAGACGGCATCCACTGGTCCATCGCCTGTGCCGGTTTGCACCATGGCGTTGCCGTCGACCTCCAGCTCGACGGTGGCGGTGGGAACCTGGTTGGTGCCGCTCGACACGCGCAACGCCGTCAAGGTGATACGATCGGCCATCTTCGACAACTCTTCAGAGACAATGACCTCGAGGTCTTCCTCGAAAATTTCCTTCTTTTGATCGGCCAGTTTCTTGAACCGTTCAAACGCATGATTGACCTCTTCGTCGCTGAGCTTATATCCCAACTCTTCCAACCGTTGACGAAATGCATGTCGTCCGGAGAGCTTTCCCATCACCATCTGACTCTCGACCAACCCGATGGATTCCGGTCGCATGATCTCATAGGTGGTCTTGTCTTTGAGTAAGCCGTCTTGATGAATGCCGGATGTATGGGCGAACGCATTGGCCCCCACGATGGCCTTGTTCGGTTGCACGACCATCCCCGTGATCTTGCTGACCAAGCGACTCGTTTTTGCAATCTCTTCTGTCTTGACACCCGTATCTGCGTGATAGAAGTCCGTCCTGGTCCGGAGACCCATCACTATTTCTTCTAACGACGTATTACCTGCCCGTTCCCCAATGCCATTGATCGTACATTCGACTTGACCGGCCCCATTGATGATAGCCGCCAAGCTGTTCGCGACTGCGACACCGAGGTCGTTGTGACAATGGACAGAAATGACGGCCTGCTTGGAATTTGGAACCCGATCGCAGATGCCCTTGATCAATGCGCCGAATTCCTGAGGCACGGCATATCCCACCGTGTCCGGAATGTTGATGGTTCCCGCTCCTGCCGCAATCACCGCCTCGATGACTTCGTAGAGATAAGCAGGATCCGACCGGCTGGCATCCATCGGGGAAAATTCGACGTCGTCGACGTAGCCGCGAGCCCGCTGGACCATGTCTACGGCACGCTGCTTCGCCTGTTCCCGAGTCATCCGAAACTGGTGTTTGAGATGGATATCAGATGTCGACAGGAACGTGTGGATACGCACCTTCGGAACCCCTTGTAACGCCTCCCACGCTCGATCAATGTCCTCCGGACGTGCACGCGCAAGGCTGCAGATCGTCGGCCCTTCCACTTCTTGAGCAATCCGTCGAACTGCCTCGAAATCCCCTGGCGAACTGTACGCGAATCCCGCCTCGATGATATCGACACCTAGCCTCGCCAGCTGTTTGGCCACCATGACCTTTTCCTCCACGTTCATGCTGGCGCCCGGCGATTGCTCGCCGTCTCTCAAGGTTGTGTCGAAAATTTTGATCATGCGTGCCATGGTGCCACCTTTCTCCCTCTAGAAACACAAAAGCCTTCGGCCCCCTTAGTTACCCAGGGACGAAGGCTTGACCGGCGCTCCGTGGTACCACCCTGATTTAGCCTGATTCCCTTTGGTGGCTCAGGCCCTTCCTTAAGCCCCTTACGAGGGCAAGGCGGAATCTCCTACTCTTACTTCAGAGATTCGGCTCAGAGGCGAGTTCGACGGAATCTAGGCTGGTTCGCACCACCCACCAGCTCTCTAGGAGGTATCTCTTCCTCCGCTGCTAGATTCTTCGCCTACTACTCCTCGTCATCGCCGTTCGATGCTCTGATATTACTGTCGTTATTCGCAGTCAGTTAGGATCTTGTCTCAACCGGCGAAGGATCGACCTTCCCAACGTTCTTTTTACCGGCAGACGGTGCGACCAACCAGTACAACTTTTCGACTGGCCCCATCAACGCATACCCAGCGAACACCACAAACAACATGACGGCTGGGAGGGCTGCGACCATCATCAACACAAGAATCCCCCACACGAGATAGGTGATGTGCCGATGGCCCTTAAATTTCAGGTCTTTGAAGCTGCGATACTTGATGGTACTGACCATCAAGAACGCCAGTATTAAGGTCATGATCAAGACCACGATCGGCTTGGATTCCAATCCCATCTTGAGGATGTAATGATCGAACACCACCAGGGAAGCCACCACGCCGGCAGCGGCCGGAATGGCCAACCCGGTAAAATATTTCCCGTCTGCTATTGCGACCGTCGAGTTGAAGCGTGCCAAACGCACAGCTCCCATCGCCACGTACGCAAACATCACCGCGACACCGAACGTCCCCTGTCCGCTCAAGGCCCAGGAGTAGATCAACAGACCCGGCGCAACACCGAACGACACGACGTCGGACAACGAGTCGTATTCCAGACCAAATTGGCTCGTACTATTGGTCAAGCGTGCCGACTTTCCATCCAGTACATCAAAAATCATCGCGACGAGGATCGCAATGGCTGCTTCCAGGTAGTTGGCGTTAAAGACAGACAGGATGGCATACACGCCGCAGAACAGGTTGCCGGTTGTGAACAGATTCGGGATCAAGTGCATGGCGGCTTTTCGCCGCTTTCCTTCTTTCCCGAACGAATTCTTAAATCCTGCCGTTTTCATGGCAATTCCCCCAGAATCGTTTCCCCGCCTTTGACGTGGTCCCCTATCGCCACACGAACCTTGCTACCGATTGGAAGAAAGGTATCCATTCGTGATCCAAAACGGATTAGTCCGAACCGTTCACCTCGAATAGCCTGGTCCCGTGGTGAAACCCAAGACACGATGCGCCGGGCAATGAGTCCTGCTACTTGGACGCACAGCACCTTGATGCCTTCGTTCGTTTTAATCATCACCGCGTTCTGTTCATTTCTCAACGTGGCCTCCGGCTTGCTGGCCACCATGAACAAACCCGGTTGGTACTGCACATCCTCGATGACCCCATCGCAAGGCATCCGATTGATATGGACGTTGAAGACATTCAAAAATATCGTCACTCTTATGGAACGTTCCTTTAAATATCTCGGCTCAAATTCTTCCTCGATCGCGATCACCTTCCCATCGCCTGGCGCGACGATGAGATTCGGCCCTTGGGGGACAACCCTAGCTGGATTCCGAAAGAACCACGCCGAAAAAATGGTCGCCACGCCTCCGAGAAACGCGAAGACCGGCCAACCCAACCATCCTGCCAGCAGTGTACCCCCGGCCGGCGCTGCGATGAAGGGAATTCCTTCTTTGGCGAATGGAATACCGACAGCACGATCTGCCACGCAATTGCCTCACTCTTCTGAGGGATGTTCAAACCGACTGACCAGCAAGGCCGCAGCGAGTGAAAAGGCGAGGCGTACGCGTCTATTGTACGTTGAGCCTTGGAACGATGCGAGAACGAAGCTGGCAGTCGGTTTCAACATCCCTAGTTCTTGGTCTTATCGACGAGCTGATCCTTCTTTAGCCACGGCATCATCCCCCGAAGCTTCGATCCAACCTCCTCAATCGGGTGTGCTTCGCCTTTGGCAAGCAGCGCGTTGTACACGGGGCGATTCGCTTGATTCTCCAACACCCATTCCTTGGCAAACCGCCCTGTCTGAATCTCGTCGAGAATCTTCTTCATCTCCTGCTTGGTCTGTTCCGTCACGACGCGCGGACCTCTGGTGACATCGCCATACTTCGCCGTGGTGCTGATGGAATAGCGCATATTGGCGATCCCACCCTGGTAGATGAGGTCGACGATGAGTTTTACCTCATGCAAACACTCGAAGTAGGCCATCTCTGGTGAATACCCGGCTTCGACCAAGGTCTCATAGCCAGCCTGGATCAGCGAAGTCAGCCCACCGCACAGTACTGCCTGCTCTCCAAAGAGATCGGTCTCGGTCTCTTCCCGAAAATTCGTTTCAATGACGCCGGCGCGGCCTCCACCGATCGCGCTGGCGTAGGCCAGCGCCACTTGCTTCGTAGTACCGCTGGGATCCTGATGGATGGCCAGCAAACAGGGAACGCCGCTGCCCTTCGTATATTCGGAACGAACGAGATGTCCTGGCCCTTTTGGTGCCACCATGAACACATTGATGGTGGCCGGTGGCACAATCTGCCCGAAGTGAATATTGAACCCATGCCCAAACGCCAAATAGGACCCCGGCTTAAGATTGGGTGCGACATCCTGCCGATAGATGGCGGCTTGCGCTTCATCCGGCGCGAGAATCATCACAACATCTGAGGCCTTCACTGCATCAGCCACCGGCATAACCTTCAGCCCGCTCTGCTCCGCCTTTTTCCAAGACGCTCCTTCGCGCAACCCGATCACGACAGTCACACCGCTTTCTTTCATGTTCAGGGCATGCGCATGCCCCTGACTTCCGTAACCAATCACAGCGACCTTCTTGTTTCGAATCTGCTGGAGATCGGCATCATTATCGTAGTAGATTTTCATGGAACACCCTTTCCTCGTCTAACTCAGTATATAACAAACCGCCAATTTTCTCGTAGAGTGCTACTCGCGAACCACCTTCTTCGCTTGAACCGCAGCCGAACGGACTGGTTCGCGAGCGACGGCGACTCGGCCGGTTCGCACCAAATCCTTGATCCCAAGAGGTTGCAGCAGGTTGATGATCGCTTCAATCTTTTTAGGATCGCCGGAGACTTCGATCGTGTAGGTCGTCGGCGTTGAATCGATGACATTTGCCCGAAAGATGTCTACGATCCTGAGCGCCTCAGCACGATCCTGGTCCTTCGTATGGACCTTGATGATCGCGGTTTCTCGGGAGACAAATTCTGTTTCGTTCAGGTCCACCACTTTGATCACATCGATCAGTTTGTTCAGCTGCTTTACGATCTGTTCAATGATCCGCTCATCACCCGACGTGACGATGGTCATCTGAGACATCGAGGGGTCGAGCGTCGGCGCAACCGACAAACTCTCAATGTTGAACCCTCGCCCGCTGAACAACCCGGCCACTCGAGACAGAACCCCGAATTTATTTTCAACCGTCACCGAAATAATGTGTTCCATCTTGTTGCGTGTTGAGATTCGCGTGCTGAAAGCCGAGCCTGATCACTCAGCTCCGAGCGCGTCTCGCTCACCACTTCCTCTATGCTGTGAGCACCGTATCCTTATCTTCGGGCGTCACTTTCGTTGAGCCTGACTGCTTCTTCTTCAATTCAGGCGGATCTTCCAGAATCATTTCATGATTGCATCCACCCGCTGGGATCATCGGATAGCAATTTTCATAGGGATAGGTGGGTACATCCACGATCACCGGTTTGTCCGTCGCTAACGCTTCCTTCAACACCGCATCGAGATCTCCAACCTTTTTGACACGCAACCCCACCGCGCCATAGGCCTCCGCCAACTTCACAAAATCGGGAGTCGTATCCAGATAGCTGGACGCATAGCGCCCTTCATAAAAGAGATCCTGCCACTGCCGGACCATGCCGTGAAATCCGTTATTCAGAATGATGATCTTCACCGGCAATTTGCTCACGACAGCCGTCGCCATTTCCTGCATATTCATCTGGACGCTGCCGTCTCCGGCAATACAGAGCACCAGCCGATCCCGGAAAGCGGCCTGTGCACCCATGGCGGCAGGGAACCCAAAACCCATCGTCCCAAGCCCCCCCGACGTCAGCCAGCGATTCGGTTTCGCCAATTTGAAATACTGTGCGGCCCACATTTGGTGCTGACCGACATCGGTCGCAACGATCGGATCCCTGTCCTTCGTCAGCTCGTACAACCGTTTGACCACCTGCTGCGGCTTGATCGGCCCATCTTTCTCTTGCTGATAGGTCAAGGGATGAGCCTGTTGCCATTCTCGGATCTGATCCCACCAGGGCTTCCGAAGGTCTTTCTGCTCTCCGTTGACGGTCGCGCGTAGGATCTGGTTCAACTCACGGAGCACAGTTTTGCAATCACCGACGATGGGAATATCCACGTGTATGTTCTTCCGAATGGACGTCGGGTCAATATCGACGTGAATCACCTTCGCATGGGGACAGAACTCCGACACTTTCCCGGTCACCCGGTCATCGAACCGGGCACCAATCGCGATCACCAGATCTGAATAGTGCATGGCCATGTTGGCTTGATAGGTCCCGTGCATCCCGAGCATCCCCATGGAGAGGGGGTGTTCTCCCGGAAACACGCCGAGCCCCATCAATGTCATATCCACAGGGATCTGCGTCATCTCGGCTAATTCGAGCAGTTCCTGCGAAGCTCCGGAGAAGACCACACCACCGCCGACATAGAGAATCGGCTTCTTAGCCTTCATGATCGCTTCGGCTGCCTGTTTGATCTGCCATTTATTCCCATCGTAGGTCGGGTTGTACCCTCGGATCGAGACAGCGTTCGGATAGGTGAATTCCGCTTTGGCCATCGATACGTCTTTCGGGATGTCGACGAGCACCGGACCTGGACGACCAGTGGTGGCAATATAAAACGCCTCTTTGATCGTACCGGCCAGATCGTTCACGTCTTTGACGAGAAAATTGTACTTCGTGCAGGGGCGACTCAACCCGACATTATCCGCTTCCTGGAAGGCATCGTTCCCGATCAGATTCGTGGGAACTTGGCCACTGAAACAGACCAGGGGAACTGAATCCATATACGCATCGGCCAATGCCGTAATGACATTGGTCATGCCGGGACCGGACGTGACCAGACAGACTCCGGCTTTCCCGGTGGCTTTGGCATACCCTTCCGCCATGTGGCCGGCCCCCTGCTCATGACGCGTTAAAATGACTTCCACGTCCTTCTGTTGATGGAGCGTATCGAAAATCTTCAAGACGACTCCACCTGGCAGCGCAAAGACGGTTTTCACTCCCTCACGCTTCAGGCATTCGATGAAGATTTCAGCACCGGTGAGTTTCATGACAACCCTCCCTCTCACTGCTTGATCGGATCTGCTCGTCTCAGTCGGACTTCAGAAGACAGGCCCGGCGGAGGCTGCATCATCATGCAGAAATGTTTGTGAAATCAAGGGGAAAGATACAAGATCCTAGCATCCTCACTCGGATCCCGTCAACACGCCGACGAACGAAGCCCGGAGGGGAATAGTCCAGAATCCGCTCAGAAAAGCATCGAGGTCCAAAAGAGCGTGGGCGGAAGACCTATAAGCCGGATTCTGTCCCGCAAAGAATTTTCCCCCTTTGCCTGGATGATCATTTCTCTGGGATTCGAGTTGCCCCGAACCTCAAGCGACCTACCCGAAGACCTCGACCGGGCCAGTCGGTGTGCAGAACTCAGTAAGGAGTCCGGCACGTGTCCTCCTATTTGGCCTTGCACCGGGCGACGCTTACCATGCCGGTGATGTCGCCACCACCGCGGTGGGCTCTTACCCCACCGTTTCACCCTTACCTGAGCCGCAGCGACCAGATGGGATCCCATCGCCTTGGCCATCGGCGGTTTGATTTCTGTGGTGCTGGTGTCGGATTGCTCCGCCTGGGAATTACCCAGCGCCCTGCCCGTGGAGTCCGGACTTTCCTCTCGATGCTCTATGCACCGAGCGACCATCCAATCTTCCACCCACGCCAAATCAGTATAAACAATAAGGCTGGTCGGTCACAAGCAGACTGATAAGTCTCTGTTACGACTGGCCAAAGGCAGCACGAGCCCTTAGCTACCACCTACTTCTGGTAATGGCCTGGCTGGCATCTGAGCTCTCTTCTGATAAATGGCCATAGCCTCAGGCATCCACTCCTTCAATTGGTCGATTCTGGTGTCATGACCCGGATGAGTCGATAGGAATTCTGCCGGCCCTCCTCCCGCGGACAGCTGTGCCATCCGTTCCCAGAGTGCCACGGACTCGCGGGGGTCGTACCCGGCATCGGCCGCCAGGAGGATTCCAACATAATCGGCCTCTGATTCATGTTTGCGGCTGAAGGGTAGCAAGACTCCGACCTGAGCCCCTACACCGAGCGCCGCCATCGTCGCTTGGCCAAGCATGGGGTTCCCCCCACTCATCCCAATCGCCGCACCAACAACCTGCAACCCGACATTCGCGACCTGCCCTTGACTCATGCGCTCTGCCCCATGGCGAGCTAAGGCATGCACTACCTCGTGTCCCATCACGGCCGCCAAACCTGCTTCTGTCTTTGCTACAGGGAAAATCCCGGTGTAGACCGCCATCTTTCCACCAGGCAGCGCAAAGGCGTTGGCCGTCGTATCATCTTTGATCACCGTGACTTCCCACTGAAACTGCTTCGCCATCTCAGCATACTTCGACCGTTTCGCAGCTTCGACAATCCTGGCCGCCACCCGTTTTACGGGCTCGATTTCCCGAGGATCTTGAGACAGCCTCATCTTCGGGTCGCTCTTGACCTGATCGTACGCCTGAGCTCCCATCTGCATTTCTTGATTCACCGAGGTCATCAGCAGCTGCTTACGCCCTGTATAGGGATTGGTCTCACATCCTACTAGGCTCATCGCTACTGAGAGCACACATAACGCCATTGTCGTGCGCCTGCGTCGCCACGTACACATCTCCCATCCTCCCGTCAAAGCGAGTCCCGATAGATACAGATAGATAGATTGACCGTTATGGATCTGGTTGGTAGATTACCGCGCCCCTAGGAATAATTTCCAGAGGGAGAGACGCATCCGGCATGACTGCACAACCATCTCACACGATCGAGCGCATCGGCATCGATGAATCAGGGAAGGGCGACTACTTCGGCCCGCTTGTCATCGCAGCCGTCTTCGTGGACGCCACGACGCAAGGCGAGCTGAGGCTCATGGAAGTGCGGGACAGCAAGAAGATTTCTGATGGGCGTGTGCTCGAACTAGCCCCGGACATCAAGACCATCTGCCCACATAGCGTCATCGCCATCGGGCCACAAAAGTACAACGAACTCTACACCAAGATTAAGAATCTGAACCGCCTGCTCGCCTGGGGCCATGCAAAGGCGCTGGAGAATCTGCTGGAACGAGGCGTGACCTGCGAACGGGCTATCTCAGATCAATTCGGGGACGAGAGGTTGATTCTGAATGCACTGCAGGAAAAGGGACGGACGATCGTCCTCGAACAGCGAACCAAGGCAGAATCCGACTTGGCCGTTGCCGCTGCCTCAATCCTGGCTCGCGCGGAGTTTCTCTTGCGCTTGAAGCGGCTGTCCGACGAAGTCGGCACCACCCTCCCGAAAGGCGCCTCACCAGCCGTCGAACTCGCCGCGAAGATGATCATCAAGAAACATGGCCAAGACCGGTTAGGTTCAGTGGCGAAACTGCACTTTAAGACCACTCAAGCCGTGCTGGGAGGACTGACCTAGTCCATTTTCATTCATCGTAGATACACGTCGCAATATTCCCCACCTCGTCGATCGCTGGCGCCATCGGCGGTGAGACCGTCGACCCAGCGATTATCAGGAACATGCCCTTGAGGAACATGCCCTTGGCCCACTATAGCTAAGCCTGTCATCAGTGATAGGCTTTTACAATGTCGTCGAGGGTGGCCTGCTCCTGATACTCCCGGCGTTTCTTGAGGGCGGCGAAATCATGTTCGATGGGGTTCAGATCTGGGGAATAG
>JAOUHJ010000106.1 GCA_029865225.1 Nitrospira sp. | reverse complement strand
GAAATGGACGGCTCCGATTCCGGAATGGAAACGAGCACTCAATCAATTTGCCATAATCGTAGGAGACCGTGTGCCCACAATCGATTAACCACAATAATCAGTTACACAGAAAACTTGACACGCCCTTATCTGGGGGATCGGAGCATAGTCTTTCAGAACGATGGGTGGAGACACGAAGACCGTCGGCGGGTATTCCTTCCAGTTCTCCGTAGCGCGGTGTCGATTATGCAAGAGGCCGAGGCCAACCCCCTGTCCTGTGGCGTTGAAAACGCCGGCTTCTGTCTGCTGGGAAACCATGGCCGTATGGCTGTTCAAGGTGTCGTCCCAACAGCGCTGAGCCACATCCGGTGTCAGTTTCGGTGATCCGCCTCCGGCACCTGCCCGAGCTCGACTCAGGCATCCCAGGTCTGCCGCGGCCCAGGTAGCAATTTGGGAGTGGGTCAGCGCCTCGACATACTGCAGCGCAAAACGGCCGTTGTCATGTCCTGATTGTGTTCGAGAGGATGTGGCGCTGCTGAGCGATGGACAGGCAAGTTCGAAGGCGCCTACAAAAAGAATGATGAGTCCGACAGATCGTACGATCATGGTTCGTGCTCCGAGAAAGTGAGAAGACCGGAGGTGATCATCGGCTTGAAACCCGCCCTCCGATCCCGGTGATTTACTGAGGCGAACGCTAAATAGTGCGTACTTTAATTCTTGAAAATCGCATAAACAGCCGCTTTTCGAAATGTTCTTGCTGATACATTGCGCACTCTTTCATGGTCGGATCAGTAATGCAATCGGCAGTCCAAAAGTCTACATGAAAAGGCAGAAGGTGATTGTTCGAGGGTCGTCGGAAATTTGTGCAACATAGTGCATGGTGCCCGGGATTCTTCTGTGAGACGAGACGCGGACTGTGTATCAGCGCACGATAGATTGTGTGGGTGTGCGTCCATGCTCACTCAAGAATTGGGCTTGCGTCGTCGATCGAGCATCCATCTCGTCACACCGAGGTGTTTGGCGGCCTGAGTCTTGTTTCCACCGGAACGTTGAAGCACTTCGTTGATGATGCGGTCCTCAAGATCAGCCAACGATTCGCCCAGGCGAAAAGACAGGTGCATCTGAGCGGTGTCGGTCGCATCTGCCGGGGTGGAGGTTGGATGGGTTGGATCTCCGACTGGCTTGGAGGGAGAGCCTTGTACATCCGAAGGGAAATGTTGCGATTCGAGGATTTCGCCCTGGCAAAAGAGGACCGCCCGTTCGATCAGGTTGCTCAGTTCGCGCACATTGCCCGGAAAGGTGTATCCACGTAGGAGAGCCTGCGCGCGCTCTCCTAGGAAACGAGCTGGTTTTCCAAGGGAGAGCGCTGACCGGGTCAGAAACTGCTGGGCGAGGGGAATGATATCTTCGGAACGCTCACGCAACGGAGGAACCGTCAAAGAGACGACGTTCAACCGAAAGTAGAGATCCTCGCGAAACTCACCTCTTGCCACTGCGTCCTTCAGGTTACGGTTTGTAGCAGCCATGAATCGAACATCAACCGGGATGGTGGCCGACCCTCCTATACGGCGCAACGTCCGTTCTTCGAGCACCCGGAGGAGTTTAGCCTGGAGCGTCAGGGGGAGATCGCCGATTTCGTCGAACAGCACGGTCCCACCGTCCGCCATTTCGATCAACCCCGTCTTTCTGCCTGCGGCGCCGGTAAACGACCCCTTCTCATGTCCGAACAGTTCGCTTTCAAACAGCTCACGGGGGATCGACGGGCAGTCGACTTCGATGCAGGGCTTCTGAGCGCGTGCTCCGTTAAAGTGAATGACTCGCCCGGTGTATTGTTTGCCGGTTCCCGTCTCGCCTTGTAAGAGCACCGTGATACGGTCGTTCCTTATCAATTCGTGGACCTCTGTAAGGAACGCCTGCGTGACGGAGCTCTCAGCGATGACACGGTGTAGAGCATAGCGTTCAGTGTCCTGTCCTGTGTGCAGATGGATCTGGCGCTGAAGCGTCAAGAATTCCACGGCACGTCTGAGCGCGTATTGCAGGTCCTCCATGTCGATCGACTTGGCGACGAAGTCAAACGCCCCAAGCCTGGTTGCTTCCACGGCATCCTTGACCGTACCCCGCGCGGTCAGCAGAATGACCAGCAAGTTGGGCGAGGCCTGTTTGACGCGCTCGAGCACATCCAGGCCCGACAGATTCGGCATCACCAGGTCCAACACCAGAATATCCGGCTCGACTGATTTCAGGAGGGTCAAACATTCTTCTCCGGACCCCGCCGTCTGTACGGCATAGCCTTGATCGGCGAGGCGCAGGGCAAACGCCTCCCGAATAGAGGCTTCGTCTTCTACCAAGAGTAGTTGCCAGGTCATGTTAGGTATCTCGTTTCATGGGCAGCCAGACCTCGACCATCGCTCCACTGCCTGGAGGGCTGGTGATCGTCAATTGTCCACCGTGCCGCTCGACGATGTCATGGGTGATCGTCAGGCCTAGGCCGACCCCCTTCGCCTTCCCACTCGTGAAGAAGGGCTCGAAGATGCGTTGCAAATCTTCTGGTTCGATGCCTTTCCCCGTATCGGAGAAGGTGACCGAAACGCCCGGGCCTTGCTTGTCCACGCGTGCCGCCGTGATCGTCAACTCTCCTCCATTCGGCATCGCATCAATGGCATTCATCGAGATATTGAGGAACACTTGCTGCAGATGGGTACGGGAGGCCTCGATCGATCCCACCTCCGGGATGAGCTTTCGGATGGTGATCCGTTGTTTCTGGAGATTTGGTTTGAGCAACGTCAGCATGTCATCGATGAGGGATAACAGGTTGCAGGGCTGGAGATCAAACGGGCGTGGACGCAGTTGGCTCAAATGAGATTCCAGTAGTTCATCGATGCGGGCCGCTTCACGCGCGATCAGCGCGCAACGGTCTCTGGCGGCGCGAGGCAATTGTTCCTGTTCTGCGAGGTGCGTCGCCAGACTTCCGAGCCCGATCAACGGATTGCGGACCTCGTGCAAGATGCCCCCGGCCAGTTGCCCCACCAACTTGACCTGTTCGGCATGGCGTAGCGCTTCCAGCATCTGCTCTCGTTCGCTAAGGTCTGTGAGAATCGCCAAATAGAATTGTGTCGTCTCGTCACGATCCTTGACGGGGCTGACGCTTTCCCACACCAAAAATTCTGACCCGTCCTTTCGCCGATTGACGAACCGATCCACAAAGGCGAGTCCGGAGCGGATTGCTTGCCAGAGTCGTTCGTAGAATTCCGGGGAGAGTTTGCCGGACCTCAAGATGGACGGTCGTTGCCCGAGTGCTTCGTCGCGACTCCAACCCGTCATCCGTTCCAAGGCCGGGTTCCATTCAAGGATACGGCCTTCGGTATCGGTCAGCATGATTCCATCTTGCGCAGACATGAATAATCGATGGTAGAGATCTCGCTGCGTATCGGCACGCCGGCGTCGTTCCAGCACCGTCGCCACGGTGTTGGCGACCGTACAGAGAAACTCGAGTTCCTTGACCGTGAAGTCGCGAACCGACTTGGAATGGGCGGTCATGGCGCCGTAGACCCGGTCCTCTACCAGCATCGGCACGCACATGCCCGCGATGCCTCCGTGCTCAGTCAGGAGTTTCGACGGTGTGAAACGGGTCTCCTTGCGCAGGTCTCGCACCACGACGGGGAGCCGTTCGCGGATTGCGTAGCCCGCCTGTGAATGGGTTCCCCCCTCAATCGTGAGTCTTCCGATGAGTTCTGGTTCAAGGCCAATGCCTGCGACTACGGCCAGGTGATCGTCAGATTCCCGTGGAACGAGAATCTTGCACAGTTCGACCTCGAGGGCCTCGGCGGTATGTTTCACGGCTTCATTCATCAACACGTGTGCCGGTGCATCGCTGACGGCGAGGGTGCCGATACGGGCCAGCACCGATTGAAAACGGGCAATCTGTGAGGCCTCGTGTACGAGCTCCATATGTTCGGTCACGTTCTGCAGGATCAAGAGCACACCGGTTTCCCCATGGTACGGGACGACGTTGAAGCGGCATTCATACACCAATGGTTGACCCTGTCGATCGGCAAGGCGATAGGTCTTGCTCCTCCGGGTGCCGAGGGTTTCCTGGTTCCAGACGATGGCGTCGGCAAACAGTTGAGATCGTAACGTCGGAGATTCAGGATCAGACGGCGGCCTCGGTGCTTCGACGAGTTCTCCGAACTGCGCGTTCTCGAAAATGAGGAGCCCTTTGGCGATGAAGCAGAGCCCACCATCCAGACAATCGCTCACCCAGGCGAGGACTTCCGCAGCAGCCACTTCAGATTGGGCCGAGACCGGCGACTTCGACCGAGCGTGTTTGGCTGATGCCATCGTGAAACTCGCTGAGATTGATCTACGAACAGGCTCTCGAGAATCGGTGCTGGAAATAAACAGTATAGCGGCTTTATCTGAAGACCGTCGAGATTCTCCTGGGTTATTGAGACACGCTGTCCTCTATGGGAAGGTGCAGCTGGTATCAAAGGTACGGATCAATATTCGCGACTGATCCTGCGTAGATTTGCAAAATAGTCACCGACAATAGCCTTCGCCGGTCGCTTGTTGGTCTGGGAATCCACGAGGTAGTGGACAACGCCGTGGACGGCCATCGCTACAAGCAGACCTTCGAATATTCCCACCTTATACACGAGGGCTCCGGTCAGGAAGGCGAGGACCATGGCGTAAGGGCCGTGGTGGGTCACGTGCATCAGCCCGGCAATCATCTTCCAGCCAGTAAACATCATAACGATGGCCACGGCAAACTTGGGCAGCAGTTCCAGGTATTGGGGGTTGAGGACAAAGAAGGTCACAACACATCCGATGACCAAGACGGAAAACTTTGTATAGGCACCCGCCAGTCGGTTGGTCGTGCTTTTCGCCAGGCCATCCAGATTGGTCATGCCGCCAAAGAAGCTTGATCCTATATTGGCGATCCAAATTGCCAACAAGCTGTTATTGCTGTTGCACGTCCGCTTGAGTGGGTCGATTTTCTGGATGGCGGCGTTGCTCATGACCTGTTCGATCACGTCGATTATTGCGAGCATGGCGGCAAATCCAAAGACATAGATCAACGTGAGGGCACTATCAAAATGGGGAAGGGGAAGCGCCAGTGACAACGGCACATCCTCTACATGCAACATGGGTACGTGAACGAATTGAGCTAGGATGACGCCCGCAGCGATGATGACGAAATATGGAACGGCCGGTTGCACGTATCGAAATTTTGCGAACAGGTAGACAAACAGCCCAAATCCAGCCACGGAAATGAGCACCATTTGAATGCGGGCCCCGTTAAAGAACGTATCAGCAGCAGCCAATTCAGCTGGGAGCTCATAGGTAAAGCCAAGAAACTTCATGGCGATTTTTAAGCCGATACTGGCTAACAACCCTTCGACAAGGTAGGTGGGTACGGCCAGCAAAATGTAGCGCTGCCAGTCAAACTTCCAGGTCATGGCTTGCATGACGGCTGTCAGAAAGATCACGAAGGCCATATTTTCCATACCGAAAGTCGCCACGCCCATGGCCAATACCGGCGCCAATCCTGCGGCAATTCCAGGACAGCCAATAAAGTTGCCTGGTCTGATCAGGCATTCATCCAACCGATCAAGCAGGCGAACGCCACGGTGGCGAGCCCCACTTTGATGGGATAATCGGACATCATGGCGATACCCACCGACAATGGGATGGCCATCACGCCGGTAATCAATCCGGCTGCGATATCACGACCGACATATTGAGCCTGAAACGCGGCAGACTCGATTGCGGCCATTGTTTGCAATGGTCCGGTATAAGCCTTATTCTCGGTCACCGAATGTGACCTGGATGTAGTCACAATTGACATGCCGTCCATGGCACTACCCTCCAAGGATTCAACTACTCATTGAAGAACGACGAGCTACTCGCGTCATAGCCATCAGCAAGAACCAGGCCGATGCCATTCCCATGTAAGTACATGTAAAAAATGAGAATTTAGAAGTCGTCTCTCGATGTTGATCTCTGTGATTGGTGATCGCACGGCGACCCGTGTGCTGGCACACGGCTGGTGCACCAGCGCACGCGGAGGATATGGGAATGGATAGGCTAATCTTGCTGTGGGTCAGGCTTTTTGACAGTCAACTAAGGCGTAGACGGCCATCACTTCGCTCACTGATGCGATAGTTCATGGGATCTCAGCCGTATCAAGTCTTTCTCGACCTAGAGCGAGAGCAAGGCGTTTGCTAATGCATCTATATCCTGGGTTGCCAATCCGAAATATTGCTATGGGTGGGGTAGAGCTGGATCCCATCTGGCCCGTTTCCCTCTTGTGTGAAGTGCCTGGCAACTTCGTACGTATCCCCAGTCCGGATCACTTAACAGAAAAATATCGAGTGCTACACTTCATGGGGACTAACCAGCAGCTGGACTTTCGATGGGACGTGCATTACCCGCGTTCAGCCTCTTCATCCTGCTTTTTGGCCTTCTTACCTATTCTTGGGGCAGTAACGCCGATGCCCAAGCTCCAGCGAGCCTGCCTTGGGTGAGGGGCACGCCTTCCGAACAACAGTTCATTGGGACAGTAGGTCATCATGCTCCTGCCGAGGTGTTTCATACGACATTCGCCTCGAACGTGATTTTCCCTTCCGTGTCCACCGCTCGTCTTCGAGATCTTGCTCCAGATAGTGAGCGTCCCCGAATCGAACAGTTGTCGGCGACGACGACGCTGTTCAACGGAAGGGTGTCGACGGAAGCGGAGGTTGCACGGAGCCAAGCTGGAGCCGTGTGGTTCACACCGTCGATGATGGGCAATGCCCGGACTGATGCCTCGGCTCGCATGTTCCGGGTTGGGCTGACTGGTTCGGAAGGGAACCTCCGATACGGATTGACCTTTCGCCATGCGGGGCAGGGGTTCCTGCTGACTCCCGATAGGGCCAATCGAGAGATGTGGAGCGAGTGGAGGACAGGTTGGGTGACGGTTCGGAACTCCATTGGTCAAACCTGGAATAACGTTGAAGCCGAATCGACGCGGTTTCGGTTGGAACAGACCTACGGACGAGTCGGATTGCTTCTCAATAAACCTTCATGGCTGGAACTGAGCGTGGCCTATGCGAGGAACTCTTTCAACAGTGTATTAGACCCGATTGGAGTGACGCCGCAACGCTCCTCGAACCATGCGATCGAAGGGGCGATAGCATTTCACCGAGCGAGCTGGGACCTCCGGTTGGCATCCAGCTACACTCTGGCGAGCGATCTGCTCAATGGGGAGGCTGATGGTCACATCAAAGCGCAAACTCTCTCGGCCGTTGTTCGCCCAACCAACCAGCTGGTCATCACACCGGTCTTCACCTATCGCCAAGAGTTGCGATCCAGGTCCGGTGTCCGTATTGAACACCCCGTCGCGTCTCTGGCGATGAGTTATGAGCAAAATCCTCAACTACTGTTCAGTACCGTGGGGAACTATGGCAGCTCTCGTTCATCCGATGGTCTCATCGACAATGAGACGCTGTGGTGGAAAGGGATGATGGATTGGGCGATGTTCACCTCCTCTGAGTGGATCACCAGAATTGCCTTTGAAGCCGGCTATAATCGATCGAGCAATCGTGCCGTACGATCAAACAACACGGAGGATATTTCTGGGCTGGTCCGCTTCAGAATGGTGGCCCGCTAACGCCAGAAGCAGGGCGCGAATCAAAGTTTACAACGACCGGTGCAGGTCCGCTCACGTCTGAAAATCACACACAGATTCGGCAACTCATGGCTTGTGTGGAGAACTCAGCGAAACCGGCTGCGTGGTTTTCTGGCCGCTTTGTGACTGTACGTGAGCCGTGGGCCCGGCCGACGCGTTTGAGGAAACCACGATCTCCACTCGTCGGTTTTTGCTCCGGCCTTTACGAGTCTCATTGGTTGCAATGGGTCTGGTATCGGCGTAGCCGACGGCCTTGACTCGGTCGCCTTCAACCCCACCGTTGATCAATGCTTGGCTGGCATGTTCGGCGCGTGCCTGAGACAGTTCGCCATTATCCCGAAAGGTTCTTTGCGGGTCATTTTTGACCGGTATGCTATCGGTATGTCCTGCCACTTCAATGCTTTGGTAACTGAACTTTTGCAGGATCGTTCCGATCTGTTCGATGAGCGAGGCGCCTTCCGGAGTCATGGTGGCCTCACCTGAGGCAAATAATTGTCCACTTGCCAACGTAAGCGTCAGCCTGTTTCTCCGCTGTTCTAACGCCACACGACCTTTCTTGATCGCATCTCCGAGTATGCTGGAAAGAGTCTGACTGGCCTTGGCGAGCTCACCTTCAGAAGAATCGGGTAAGTCCGTGCGAGTAGATTTGTGCGGGAGCAAGTTGGTTACGGATAGTTCTTCATCGGGCGGTAACTCCGCAGACGGGCTACTGTCGTCCGAGGTAGCTTCCGGTGCACGAGCGGTTTCCTCCTGTTTCGATAGTTTGCGTTCGAGGTCCGAAATCGATCGTTTTGCTTGTGCCAGTTCTTCGGTGCGGGCTGTGAGCTGTGGGGTCAGCTCCTCGATCGTTTGGGTCACTTGTTGGAGCTCGTCCTTGGTCTTGGTGAGTTCTTGTTCTTTTCCCGACAGCTGCTGCTCTAACTCCGAGACCCGTGTCGTGGCCTGAGTCAACTGCTCCGTTTGAGTCGCCAAATCACTCTTCAGCTTGGAACCGTCTTCGACCGTGGACCGAAGTGTGGCAATTTCTTGATCTTTAGCACTGAGCCGTTGTTCGAGTTTGCCTATCCATCGCTTCGCATGCTCAAGATTGCTGACGGCAAGCTCTCGCTCCAGTTCCTCGATTTGCTGCTTGGCTTCCTGAAGACTGCTCCTCAGGGCACTCAATTCTTGAGGGGATATGCTCTCAGAATTGCTTTGATCTCCAGCGCTATCATTATGTTGCGGCTCTTTTTGAGTGAGCCGTTGCTTGTCGGCATTCGGTTCTTTCTCTTTCGCACGTGGTTGTTGCTGCTTCGGTTTTTCTCCCTTTGTGGCCTGGATCGGGGATGGACTCTTCTTTTGGGAGGACGAGTCATCGCGAACCGGATAGAGATGGAGCGCGACCTGGTCGCCGGTTGAGCTGTCGCTGGTCGCTGGAAATACTGCGGCGATACCCGCTGCATTTTCGGAGAACAGCGTGACGGTCGATAGAAGGGCGAGAGCTGAGAAGATCATGGTAGGCCTCATTTCCTCAAAAGAAAATGTTCAATGGCTGGGGCACCAGCCAATTCACAGCAACGGTCTTACGGTCTTATTGAGGCATCGAGCTTAAATGGCCATATCGGTCTCTCAACCGATGCTCACGCGAATGTAAGGAGTATTGGAAATGGTAGCTCTTTCCCGATTCACTTTTCAACCGGGAATGGCCTAAGCGACATCTTGTGGTGCACATCTGATCGGATCATCAATCGACCGGGTACAGTGAATCTCGGGTGAAGATTCGCTTCTCTCGCTCGGTGACAGCTCCTGAACACCGATAACCTTCACGATCAAGGAACGGAAACAAGAGCATGAGGGATTTGGAGTCTACTTGCACATCGTCGGGGTTCAGTCGCATGTTCCGCTCGCGTGCCTCCAGCTTAAGGTTCAGCAAACAGCCTTCTTGGGAGTATCCGGTTGCCGTTACCCTTGTAAGTTGGTTTGAGTCGCCGGCTGTCTGCTTCGTCTGTGGCCCGCAAGCCACGACGAACAACGAATAGGCCAAGCACAGCAACACCATGGGAAGGATTTTCATAGGAAGCTCAATGCATCGACAGGACACGTCAGCTGGCTGTTCTCCTGTCGGATTTCATGGAATCAGGCTTATGCCGAGGCCCGAATCGGAAATTCGTTCGGTTCATCATCGCGCAGAAGTGACACGTGACGACGCACCAAGATTGTCGGAGATAGACAGGGAAGGTGTCAACGGAAGAAGACCGTATTATTTCGTCCCCATGTTCTGTGGATAACGGTGTGCATAACCAGTATCTCGGGAAGAATTCTTGTCTCAGAGCCTGTGCGTCTATCAAACTGCCTATTTATTGTGCATCTGCTCTATGGCAGCTTAACTACAACTAATAGTGGCCTTCATCATTCTTCTCAATGTTTTCACACATTTCAATCCCTGTCAGCTTGGTGACCAAAAAGTTTCGCATGCGCGGTGATCCCCAATGCAACCATTCGTGAAGCTATCCACAGGACTGTGAGGTTTCTGGGGATGGGCAGCGAAGTAGTCAAGCCTGGAGCTCTGTTTTTGATCTGTCAAGAGCCGGTTGAAGCAAAGGCCTATCAAAAGGGAGCACTCGACAGGGCCGAATAGCCGACGCTTGTATTACTTTTTTCGGTAGACATTGAGCCCAATTTTTTCTTGCCTATTTGGAATCGTCACATTTCCTTCGGTCGAGGCGATGATAATGGTCTTGCCGGTTGAAGATGGCCCAAACTCCTTTGACAGATCGACACGAATCGTCAGCATAGTTCCTTCGACAGTCATCTCGACATTTTTCATGATGGTGCACGTTCTCCTTTCGCTTATTGTCCTGCGACCGGCGGGGCTGTGACATCGGTGTGATTCCAGGTCACGAAGATCAGCACTGTATACTGATTGTAAAATGCCCGTCCGACCAGTTTGGGTGTTGAACCGAGAAACTCCCCGGTCCGATTGTCGTAGAAATCTAGGTGGAGCCGAGCGTAGCCGCTCTGGTTTTGTCGCTTGTAGAGAGTGAGTTCGGGGAGCGAGAACGGAATCAACACGCTCTGCACCGGCGGCATCCCGACAAAGATACTCCCTTGCATTGTGCCGAACGACTCCACCATCACGCGAACCAAATATGGCGACTCCGTATCTCGAGCGGAGACGCGATAGCCTCGGCGCCCCAACTCAGCGGCCACGAGATCCCGAATGTATAAAATGTCGCGCGATGGGCGATCGATTGCGCCGAGGTCCGCGTTGGTCATACGAAGTCGGGATCGATCACTCTCAAGCCCCGTCGCATCCACATCGACATTGACCCCTTCCGGTAAGTGAACCATAAAATTGACGAGGGCCTGTTCCACCGCCTGGGTCAACAGGACTTGCTCCGCAGCCGTCCGAGGTGTGCGCGATATTTCTTGCTCAAGTGCGCACCCCGTAGTCACTGCTATCACGATCAAGGAAGTAAAAAAAGAGGTCTTCATGGAAGTCAGGGACCCCCCGGTTGTAACAGGGAAATGCTAGTCGTGTTCGAGGAGGAATGCAACAAAGCCTGGCAAGGAAAGATGCATGATGGGTCATGGGACGTTATTCATACGGAACTTATGTGAACGCTCGTCAGCCTCTATCAGGCTAATCTAGAGATCGAGGTCAATCCATGCAGGGTCGTGGTCGCTGCCGTCACCGGTGTGCTTGGTGCGTCGGTCAATTGTAGGATTGAAGAATTTTTCGGCAAGAGCCGGACTGACCAAGATGTGGTCAAAGAGTTCGTAACGAGGTGGTTCCTCGCCGGGTGGATTAAAACGATGCGTCCATGCCTTTGTGTGGGGGCCAGGCCCCTGCCCCGGGGTCTCGGCCTTTGCTGGCCTCGTTTCAGAGGGATTCTCAAGCGAGTTGATCAGTGGTTGATTGTTGGCTGAGAGCATGGGTGCAAGAAATTCAGAATCAGGGGGATCGTTCATATCCCCGACTAATATAAACCGACCATTGGGTCGCTCCATCTTGGTTACGATGCGGGAAATCATCTCAGCCTGTCTTTTACGCGAGTTATTGGCGTTGATGGCGCCTTGGACCGGGTCTTCACCAGGGGCCACAAAGTGGCTCTTTAAATGGGTGTTGTAAAGGGCAAAGAGTTTCTTGCCGTTGTTGTGCAGGATTTCCACTTGCAGCAGATCGCGACTGAACACGCGGCGATTCGGCACATCCGGGTGAACAGCGGTTTGATGAGAAATGATGGTCCCGATCGGAAGCTTCGAAAGGACTCCCACATCGATGAGTCGCTGATCGTTCCCTTCAACGAGCGCGATGTGTGGATAGAGATTTCCGAGGTGCTCCCTGTTGAACTGCTTAAGGACGTCGATATGTTCCACCTCTTGGACGGCCAGGACATCAGCATTGATGACCTCTGTGATTCGCCTAGCAATCTCGTGCGTATCCGCTGAATCCTTCGCCTTCACCAATCGCCCCGCAAACGTCCGAGCTGCAAAGTGGTTCTGCTCAAACGTGAGCGTAATGCCTCCAGTGCCTTCGCTCGGAATAGCTCCGACCTCTCCCTGGAAATTGAACCGTGAAAAGAGATTGTTGAGGTTAAACGTTGCCACTCGAATCATCATGGTCCCTCCATGCTCTGGGCATTTGGGAATTCGTCTGAGAAAAGATTCCGTGGCTAATAGCTACACCTTGTCTTGGTTCATGTCCAATGCGACGATTATGCAATGAGCGGACCCTTCCAATTGCCCCTGCAGTCCGTTGGTTTGTAGAGAAGTTCTGCCGACTTTTGGGCCATGAGGGATGGTATCCAAACAGATACGGGTCGAATCTCTTTGGATTTGGATACAGTGTCAGTGGGGAGAGCCAAACACGGGCAGATGCTACATTGCTGCGTGGGAACGTGTATTAACGACCTGAGGCGAGGGTGGACTTCAGAAAAACTCTGGGTACCTTTTCTGTCGATCAAGCATGAGACCGGGGTCTTCTGCCCATAACAAGATGTGACCTCGATTCAGAGCCTCTGAGGTAGGCGATACCTTTGTTAGAGTTGGGTGTCATAGCACAGTACCGATCTTCACTCTTACCGGCATGTGGTCGCTGTATTTTAACCATGTATGACTTTCACCGATTTCGATGGTCGAGGACGTAGGAGGTTCTTTGGAATGAAAGCGTAATCGATATGGTATGGCTTCTTCAGATTCCGCTGCAAGAAGAGCGTGGCGTCTCTCTCCTTTCCTTGCGGCACCGACTTAGCATAATGATACAGACTCTCCAACCCAATATTCGATAGCTGCTGGACCACGCTTGTATGACTCACTGCGGCATGACGTTTATCCCAAATCACATTGCTATTGAAGTCACCCATAACGATGGAGATCTCGGTACGGAATGCTTCTGCATGTAGATTCAAGTACCTCCAAAGCTGCCCGAGGTATCTAAAATCGTAGGACTCTGTCCGGCGCGTCCAGACGCCAAGAAGTGTCATTGCGCCTTCAATCCTGCAAGGGAGAAATGTCTCAAGTCCATCGTCATTCAGAACAACCGGTTCAAGGCGGATATGTGGCTTTGCGAATATGCCTAGCCCGCGGTTCTTATTGTTGCCAATCCACAGCGAATTTTCACTCCACCTCCGGTATGAGTCACTTGCACTGCGCGTTGGGTCCTCATATTCCTGTACGATGCAGACGTCTGGAAGTAAGTCCTGGAGGTAGGTGAACTTGTTGCGAAATGCCCCGGCGCAGTTCCAGGATACGATGATCATGACGCCTAAGGAAGGTCTGATTAATTCACGTTTGTACCGACAGCTCTGTGCCCGAGCTGGGTCACGAGGCCTATTGATGGGAATCCACTGCTCCAGGTGCCTTGTTAGGAGGCTCACCCGCCATCCGCGTGGCCCC
>JAOUHJ010000105.1 GCA_029865225.1 Nitrospira sp. | reverse complement strand
ACTCCACCAACCACACAATCGCGATGCAGTCGAGCCAGAAGCCGGTCTTCCGTATCGATGCCGTTCTGCAACGTCAGAATCACGGTGTCGTCCGTAAGAACCGGTTCAAGTTGATCCATCACATGATTGAGGTCGTAAGCTTTGACGCCAAGAATAATGAGGTCCGGTCTCGGCAACTCCCGTGGATCCGACGCAACTCGTGGTCGGACCGTGAACGATCCACCGGCACTTCGAATGGTCAGCCCGCTCTGTTTTACCGCATCACACGTTCTGGCCCGGAGAAGAAATGACACACTTGGATTATTTTTGGCCAAGTGGGCTCCGAAGAACCCGCCAACCGAGCCGGCACCCACTACCAGGATCTGCTTCATAAACTTTCCCCGTTCCGTTGCACTGAAAGAATCGGTACTATAGCATGCACCGTCAGCAAGACGCAGCCACTCCTCCATCGGACATCCGCTATGGCGCCAGGATCAGACCTATTTCGACTGAAGGAACGGGTGGCCTCTGCCAAGGACATCGTCGTCCTGACCGGAGCCGGTATTTCAGCAGACAGTGGCGTGCCAACCTTCCGTGGCAAGGATGGGTTGTGGCGCACCTACCGCGCTGAAGATCTTGCAACACCCGAAGCGTTTGAACGTGATCCCCAGCTCGTCTGGGAGTGGTACAACTGGCGACGAGAAATGATTGCCGCCAAGAGACCCAATCCAGCTCATCATGCAGTCGTTGAACTGGAGCAACGCTACCTGAACTTCTGGCTGATCACTCAAAATGTAGACGGACTACATCGTGACGCGGGCTCACAGAAGCTCTCTGAAATTCACGGCAACATTTGGATGGTGCGCTGCACCGTATGTCGCCACGTGTTTGAGAACCGCGATGTCCCCGTACAGATCCTGCCGAAGTGTCATGACTGTGATGGCCTTCTGCGGCCCCATATCGTGTGGTTTGGGGAATCGCTGGCGGATGAGGACCTTCGGCGAAGTTATGCAGCCCTTCGCTCATGCAGCCTGTGCCTGATCATTGGCACATCCGGACTCGTGTATCCGGCTGCAGGATTCGCCTCCGTCGCGAAAGAATCGGGCGCATTCGTGGCAGAGATAAATCTGGATCCGACGCCACAATCAGCACTGTTCGACGTGTCACTACAAGGCCGTGCCAAAGACATCGTCCCGTTACTCCTCGATCCGATCCAGTAAGGGGATCACCTCTTCCAAGTTCTTAAGGATAGGAATGTCGACTGGTTTCAATGTTCCATCCCGATCCAAGAGAGCTGTGTGCAAGCCTGCTTTCCGTGCACCCTCCACATCCTCTCGCAGACTATCCCCGACGTGCAACGCCTCTTCCGGATCGATGGCATGTTTTTCCAACGCGATGCGAAAAATCTGCGGAGCCGGTTTCGCCGCATGCGCCAAACTGGAGATCGTCACGGTGTCGAAGCTGTCCGCAATACCCAACCCTCGCATCACTGTGAATAAACGGGAGTCAAAATTTGAGATGATGCCAAGCTCGAGCCCCTGTGCCTTGAGCCGAGCCAACGTGGAGACCGTTTCTGGAAACAGGCGCCAGGCGCGATGATCCTCGAACGCGCGGAAGACCTGATCGAAGAAATCATCGAACCGTTCGAACATTCCCACTCGATAAAAGACGTTGTGCACGATATCGAACCACCAGAGTCGTTCGCTCTGTTTGATCTGTGCAGGCTCGGACACGGCAAACACCGGAGGTGGCGCCTCGCGGAACGCACGGCGGAAGGCTTGGGCGATCTCTATAGACGAGTCTGGCTTCTGGTGAAACCCAAATTGAACAGCATGGTGAAGATACAGCTCTGCCACTGAGCCCTGCACATGAAATAGGGTGTCGGCAGCGTCAAAAAAAACGACTCGTATAGAATTCGTCATACCCACCAACTATGGCCTCGGGAATCGGCCTGCCTTTGCATACAAATACGTCATGATTACAAGCACCTATCGATGGTTTTCTTGACAAAGAATACCCCCCTTGCTAGCTTCGAGGAAACCAAAAAATACGGAGATTTCATGCCATCACCGATCTTTGTTGTGGATAGTAGCCCCGCCGTCAGACGGATGGTGGAACAGATTTCTTCTCCGGAAGGGTTCGAGGTCGTTGGATTCCAGGATGGGCCGGCCGCTATCGAGGCCGCTCGCCAGAATGCGCCCTCGCTTATCGTTGCAGACTATCATCTCGACAATATGACGTTTTCCGGGTTCTGCAAAGAAATCAACAAGCTCGACCACCTGACTGAAACGCTCCTCATTTCGCTGATCAATCCGGCTGATCATCCCGACGAAAACCATCTGCGCACTCTCGGCGTAAAGGCCTTTTTGAAAAAGCCCTTTCAGCCAGAAGACTTGTTAGAGGTACTCAAGTCTCTTCAGAAGAGACCGGCTGGAGCTTCAAGTGGGAATGGTCTCAAGCGGCGTGCCTGGCCTCCGACATCCACCTCGACAGATAGTGATTCTGAAGAGTCGAACGATCCTATCCTAACCAGCCAGGGCCCCGAAGAGATGCACACTCAACAGAGCCCCGCAGCGATTATCCCACCGGCGTCCCCCGCAGGGCCGGACGATTCGATGAAGGGTCTGTTCGATCAGCTTCTGCAATCTATGACCAAACGGAGTGAGCAGCGTCTCGCCGACCTGCTCCCGCAAATGATTGAGGCAAAGCTGGGCACGCATGTGCGGCCGATCGTCACGAAGGAAATGCAGGAGCAACTCGGGAGTATCCTCTCGCAGGAGTATCTAACTTCAATCATTCAACCGTTGATCACTCAGGCCTTACCCTCTCTCGTCAAGCAAGAGCTCGTCAATTCCCAACCGCTCATCCAGCAGACGGTGTCTGATCTCGCCAAACCTTTGATCGGAGAGATCGTTGATCGACTTGTACGGGAACAGGTCGAATCTGGAATCCAGCAATCCTTACCGGCAGTCGTTAGAGAACAGGTGGGAACGATTGATCATTTAGTCAAAGAGGAGGTTCAGCAGGCAGTTTCAAAACAATTGCCTACACTGGCGGATGAGCTGATACGGGCAACTGCCAATGACCGTGTTGAACAGGCTGTGCTGCGGATTGTGCCCGATGTCGCGGAGCGACAGATCAAGGCTGAACTCAAACGCCTGATCGAGGCCGAAGAAGCATCACACCCCTCTGCGGCCTAACTTTTTTTTCCTCGTTTCCCTCTTCGAGCCTTGGCGAGCGCTTTCACCCTTTTCACATTCTTCCGATGTTTCTTCCTCGTTTTTCTATCCTTCTCTCGACCTCGTGCCATGATCCTCCCTGCAGTAGTGTGACTGGTGATCCGAAGTTCGGGCGTTTGTATAGCATATGCTTCTTCAGGTCACAAGCTTGGACTCCTACCATTTTCTGATCGACACAGACATGGTAAGATACCGACCGTTTTGTTGAACAGCGGAGGATGATGCCTTTTCAACTAGACAAGACCTACGACCCCACAACTGTCGAAGCGCGATGGTCACAAGAATGGATCGCTCGTGGATACTTTCAGACGTCACCGGAACGCCCGGGCCAACCCTACTGCATCGTGATTCCTCCACCCAATGTCACGGGCTCTCTCCATGTTGGGCACGCTCTTAACCATTCCCTACAAGACATCCTGATCCGGTGGCGGCGCATGCAAGGACGAAACACCCTGTGGCTGCCGGGAACTGATCACGCCGGAATCGCTACGCAAAACGTCGTCGAGAAACAAGTAATGGCCGAAGGCGCTTCGCGCGAGTCACTCGGGCGGGAGCGGTTTATTGAGCGGGTGTGGCAGTGGAAGGCAACCTCGGGCAACACGATCGTCAATCAACAGAAACAGTTGGGCGAATCCTGCGACTGGGACCGCCTCCGGTTCACCATGGATGAGGGGCTGTCTACGGCAGTTCTCGAGGTATTCGTTCGACTGTATGAAGAGGGATTGATCTACCGGGGCGAACGGCTCATCAATTGGTGCCCACGCTGTCTGACGGCCTTGTCCGATATCGAGGTAGAACATGAGGATGCCAAAGGCAAGCTCTATTCAATCCAGTACCCACTGGCAGACGATCCGTCGACGCAACTCACCGTCGCTACGACGAGACCTGAAACATTGCTGGGTGATACGGCCGTAGCCGTCCATCCTGAAGACGATCGCTTCAAGCATCTCATCGGCAAGCGTATACGTCTTCCGTTGACCAACCGCACTATCCCGATCGTGGGCGATGGGATTCTGGTGGATCGCGAGTTTGGTACCGGCGCGGTCAAGATCACTCCGGCCCACGATTTCAATGACTACGAAGCAGGTGAGCGGCATGCCCTGAATAGAGTTCGGATTCTGGACATTCATGCGAATCTGCTCAACGAATCCGAGCTGCGCTCAGCTACCAAGGTCATTCCTCAAGCTGCAGCCGCACTAGCTGGCCTTTCCAGGGAGAAAGCTCGTCTGAAGATTGAGCAATTGCTTTCTGAACAAAATGCGCTCGCCGGAGTTGAGTCGCACAAGATGGCGCTAGGCAAGTGCTACCGCTGCAAGACAGTAGTTGAGCCGTATCTCTCCATACAATGGTTTGTAAAAATTGGGCCACTTGCCAAACCGGCAATCAAGGCTGTTGAAGATGGTCGTATCCGGATCATACCGGAAGGCTGGGTCAACAACTATCTCGGCTGGATGAGGGATATTAAAGATTGGTGCATTTCACGACAAATCTGGTGGGGTCACCAAATTCCAGCGTGGTATTGCGAGCGATGCCATGGGCCTTTCCTTAGAAGCAAACACGACAATAGGCCACTCATTGATCTTGATGTACTGCCTATTGTGGCTAAGTCTAAACCTGAAAAGTGTCCCCAATGCGGCAGTAGCAATTTGGTTCAGGATGAGGACGTCCTCGATACCTGGTTTTCATCCGCGCTCTGGCCGTTCTCAACATTAGGATGGCCCGAGCAAACCCCGGAACTCAAAACCTACTATCCAACCTCGGTTCTAGTGACCGGACTCGACATCCTGTTCTTTTGGGTGGCCCGCATGATCATGATGGGCCTGAAATTTATGGGTGATGTCCCCTTCCGCGATGTCTATATTCACGCCCTAGTCCGTGACGCCGAAGGCAAGAAAATGAGTAAGTCGAAAGGGAACGTCATCGACCCGCTGCATGTCATGAATGAGTTTGGGACCGATGCGCTCCGCTTCACGCTCGCCTCAATGGCGTCACCAGGTCGAGACGTCAAGCTGGCGGAAGAACGGATCGAAGGGTATCGGAACTTTGCCAATAAGATTTGGAATGCAGCCAGATTTGCTCACATGTATCTCGACGGTCCACGATCACCTCTTCCAGTCTCTCAACGAACGATTCCCGATCGTTGGATTCTCAGCCGACTGAACCATACCATCAGGACAGTCACGGCAGAATTGGAAGCCTATCGCTTCGATCGATCCTCAAACGCCCTCTATCATTTCATCTGGCATGAGTTCTGCGATTGGTATCTTGAATTGATCAAGCCGGTTCTCCAAGCTGCTGATCACCCAGATGGGCCAGCAACAAGAGCCACGCTCGTCGAAACGATGGAAACCACTATGCGCCTGCTGCATCCCTTCATGCCATTCATCACGGAAGAGCTCTGGCAGACGCTTCCACATCAAGGCCAGAGTATCGTCACCCAAGCATATCCGACCGAAGAACCTTCATGGGACTCATCCGAAGCCGAGCAACTGTTCGCTCTCATCGAGCAAACAGTGAACTTGGCCCGGACTGGTCGTGTACTCCTAAACTACCCTCCTGGACAGCCCATCACATGCCATCTGTCTCACGAGGACACAACCAAACAGAACTTCCTCAACCAGGTCGTGCCCCATGCCGCGCATCTTGGTCGAGGCACGTTTACGAATAGCGCCCATGCAAGCTGGCCCGCAAACAAACTGCTCAGGCTAGTCGCAGAGGGTCTCTCGGTTGGAATTGCCGTGACCGGCGAGGTGGACCTTCAAAAAGCACTCGATCGTTTGGACAAGCAACTCTCCGAGGTCGAGCGGGAATCACAGCGCCTCAGCGGGAAGTTGAACAATCCCGACTTCGTTTCCAAAGCCCCTCCAGAGGTCATCGCCGACCATCAAGACCGCCTCCGATCGCTCGCACAGGATTCGAGTATGTTGATCAGTAGTGAACAGCAGCTGCGATCCATGCTGGGGCAGTGAACGACTGTGAAGCTTCCTACGGCTGAAATCCGTCGTGCCGTGCGTCAGGGGCTCGAAGAAGATGCATCGCAGGGAGATGTCACGACCGCCGCTCTCTTTCCCTCGTCGGTCCCTGCCCAGGCCACCATCGTTGCACAACAACCAATGGTTGTGGCGGGAATGGCGGCGGCGGTTCAGACCTTTCTGCTCGTTGATCCTTCTCTTCAATTGTCGGTGTGTATTAGAGACGGAGACCGGGCCAAGAATGGACAGACGCTCCTACAGATCGAGGGTGATGGCCGGTCGATTCTCCGAGCTGAACGGGTTGCGTTGAACTTTCTTCAACACCTGTCGGGGATCGCCACACTGACAGACCAATTCTGTCGAGCAGTGCGTGGCTATCCCGTCGGCATTCTCGACACTAGAAAAACCATCCCTGGTTGGCGCACGCTTCAGAAATGGGCCGTCTCACTCGGTGGAGGGACCAATCACCGCCGATCATTGAGCGACGGCATTCTCATCAAGGATAACCACCTCGCTCTTCTAAAGAAGGCGTGGTGTCCGGTTGAACAAGCTTGTCGATTAGCACACAAAAATCGACCCACTCACCTTCCGATCATTGTGGAGGTGGAGTCGCTCGCCGAGGTACATCAGGCTCTAGCAGGAAAACCAGATATTATCCTGTTAGACAACATGACGCCGAACATGGTCAAACGTGCCGTCGGCATCATCAAGAACAGGGCACAGGTCGAGGTGTCGGGCGGGATTACACTCAAGAACGTCAGAGCCATGGCTGCAGCCGGTGCCGATCGCATTTCAATCGGAGCACTCACCCATTCGGCTCCAGCGGCAACCGTCAGTCTGATTCTTTCTCGTGCTCAGCGCTCACGCAGCCGACGCTCCTAACCCATGTCTTCCTCCCTTCCTCTCAACATCGATGAGATTCGCACCACCCTCGCAACCACATCACTCGGTCACCCCCTCTACCTCCACCGAGATCTCCCCTCGACGAATAGAGAAGCCTTCAGGCTGGCGCAGAACGGAGCTGCTCACGGCACGGTGGTGCTTGCCGAACAGCAGTCCGGTGGATACGGCCGCCATGGGCGCCCTTGGTTCTCGCCGCCTGGGCTGAACCTCTATTGCTCCGTTATTATCCGCGGAATGGGACTCAAGACCTCCCTTGCACAGTGGCTATCCTGGACCCCCCTCGTCAGCGCACTGGCCACCGTTGAAGCCGTTCAACAGGTCACCTCGGTCTCGTTGGCACTCAAGTGGCCCAATGATCTCCTCTTGCTCCAGCGAAAAGTCGGCGGGATTCTCTGTGAAAGTCTGTTCCAGACACCCACTGACCCAGCGATCATCATTGGCATTGGGCTCAACGTGAATGTTGCGCGGGAGGATTTTCCGGAGGACCTGCTTCCACTTGCGGCATCATTGGCCGAAACGTCCCAGCAACCGATTGACCGCAATCGCCTGGTCGCACAATTACTACTGGAACTTGAACATTGTCTGGTCGAACTGCAGTCTCATGGATCACCTCGATTGCGACAAGCCTACATGGCTCGTTGTGCCACACTCGGCTGTCAGGTTCGGGTCCAGTTCACGAGTCATGACCAGGTCACCGGGATTGCGGAAGGCCTCTCGGCCGATGGGGCACTGCAGATACGAACTCAGCCAGTCCGATCCTCCTCACACCAGATGCCGTTGCTCGATGTTCGCGCCGCTGACGTGATTCATCTACGGGAGTAGCGAAACAGCCCTACCCCGAGTACAATGCTCCTATGTTGCTCGCGGTCGACATCGGGAACACCAATATCGTTGCTGGAATTTTCGATGGGCCCCGTCTTCTCACCCATTGGCGGCTGGCCAGCGATCCAAAGGCCACAGCCGATGAGTACGGGGTGCTCTGTCTCAGTATCATGGCCAGAGACGGCCATGTCCCCGAACGCATCACGGGAGCGATTATTTCAAGCGTTGTTCCGGCCCTCACGGAAACGTTCGAGTCGATGATCGAACGGTCCTTTCATCGTACCCCGATCATCGTCTCATCTGAGTCGGACACTGGCCTGACACTCAAATACCTGAATCCCAGGGAGATCGGGAGCGATCGCATCGTGAACGCCGCGGCGGCCTATCACAAATTTCGGCGCGATCTCATCATCGTTGATTTTGGGACCGCGACCACGTTTTGCGCAGTGACCCATGCCGGCGAGTATCTCGGAGGCGTCATCGCACCAGGCTTGGCGATTTCGGCAGACGCACTATTCGCCCGTGCTGCAAAATTAAGCAAGGTTGAACTCAGCCGACCCAAGACCGTCATCGGAATTGATACGGCCAGCAGTATTCAGGCGGGACTTGTGTTTGGCTATGCAGGTCTCGTCGATGCCCTGATCCAACGCATGGAATTGGAAATGGGACGCCGTTCCTATGTGATCGCCACAGGGGGGTTGGCTTCAGTGATCGCACCTGAGGCGAGATCGATTCAACACATCGAACCATTTTTGACCCTGGAAGGGCTCGAACTTCTCCATCGCCGCGCCCGCGGTACGGACGTCCGTCCGTTGGTGTAATTTTTTGTCCTTCGATGCATTTTATTTTCCCCTCGCAGGTTGACTTCGCTTCTGTCATGGATATCTCACCCCCTGTATAGGTATTAGGATGAACGAACCACAAGACGAAGAAAATAAAAAATCCAATACAATCGATAGCTTAGAAGACTCTTCTCTGAAAAATGAGACGGGAAACGCGGCTCACGCGTCTGCTGAGGAGGAGCCTGCCGTCAAGGCTGAGGAATATCAATCGCTCAACAGCAAGTACCTCCGGTTGGCTGCGGAGTTTGATAACTACAAGCGGCTGAGTCAACGCGACCAACGCGATCAGATTCGATTTGGAAATGAACAGCTTCTCAAAGAGCTTCTGCCCGTTGTCGATAACATGGAACGAGCGATCAAGGCGGCTCGAACAAACGGAGGCGATGCTGCGCTTGTTCAGGGGGTGGAGCTCACGCTCAAGCAACTGTCTGGCGTCCTCGCGAAGTTTGGCGTGCAGGCGATCGACAGCGCCGGTCAGGACTTTGATCCGAGCGCCCATCAAGCCGTTTCATATGGACCTTCCGACGAGGTGCCGGCCAATAAGGTCTTGGACGAATTTCAAAAAGGCTACCGCCTGCATGACAGAATTTTACGGGCTGCAATGGTCAGTGTATCGTCGGGCCCGGCTCAAGCCAACGAACATGACGCAACGACGAACTGAGCGTAGACCGTCGTCGTTCTGGAGAAGGAAGGAGTTCACCAATGGGTAAAGTCATCGGTATCGATCTTGGAACCACCAATTCTTGTGTGGCGATCATGAGCGGCGGAGACCCCGTCGTGATCGCCAATGCCGAAGGAAGCCGAACCACTCCTTCCGTCGTTGCGATTACTGATAAGAGTGAACGATTGGTCGGTCAAATCGCCAAACGGCAAGCGATCACCAACCCAGAAAACACGATTTTCTCGGTCAAGCGGTTGATGGGACGCAAATTCAAGAGCCGTGAAGTGCAAGAAGCCCTGAAACGGCTTCCCTACAAAGTGGTTGAAGCCGACAACGGCGATGCACACGTTGAGTTGCGCGGGAAACGCTATAGTCCGCCTGAGATCTCGGCCATGATCCTCCAGAAGATGCGGCAGACGGCAGAAGACTATCTCGGCGAGAAGGTCGCAGAGGCCGTTGTCACAGTCCCCGCTTATTTCGACGACAGCCAGCGTCAGGCGACAAAAGATGCCGGACAGATCGCCGGTCTGAACGTGCTCCGTATCATCAACGAACCAACCGCGGCCTCCCTCGCCTACGGCTTGGACAAGAAGAAGGATGAGCGGATCGCTGTGTACGACTTGGGCGGCGGCACGTTCGACATCTCCGTCCTGGAGATCGGCGAAGGCGTGTTTGAGGTGAAATCGACCAACGGTGACACGTACCTCGGGGGAGATGACTTCGATTTGCGTGTGATGGATTGGCTGGTCGATGAATTCAAGAAAGACCAAGGCATCGATCTACGGAAAGATCGGATGGCCCTCCAACGGCTTAAAGAATCGGCTGAGCGTGCCAAGATCGAACTCTCATCGTCTCAGGAGACGGAGATCAACCTGCCGTTCATCACCGCCGACGCCAGCGGCCCCAAACATATGGTCATTAAGCTGACCCGGGCCAAGCTTGAGCAGCTGGTAGACGACCTGATCCAGCGGACCATCGAACCATGCCGCAAGGCCCTTGCCGATGCGGATGTCTCGGCGAAAGACATTCAAGAAATTGTGTTGGTCGGTGGCATGACCCGCATGCCGAAGGTAATCCAAGTCGTCAAGGAGTTCTTCGGGAAAGAACCGCATCGTGGAGTCAACCCCGATGAAGTCGTCGCCATTGGCGCCGGCGTCCAAGGCGGAGTGCTCAAAGGCGAAGTCAAGGATGTGCTCCTCCTCGATGTCACGCCCTTGTCCTTGGGTATCGAAACATTGGGTGGTGTGTTCACCAAGCTCATCGAGCGGAACACGACGGTTCCAACCAAGAAGAGTCAGGTGTTTTCAACGGCAGCAGATAACCAAACGGCCGTCACAATCCGAGTCTTCCAGGGCGAACGGGAAATGGCCAATGACAACAAACTGCTCGGACAGTTCGATTTAGTCGGCATTCCACCGGCGCCTCGGGGCATGCCTCAAATCGAAGTCACCTTCGATATCGACGCCAATGGAATCGTACACGTGTCGGCTAAGGATCTGGCGACGCAGAAAGAGCAATCCATCAAGATCACGGCTTCCAGTGGGTTGAGCAAAGATGAGGTTGAAAAGCTTGTTCGGGATGCGCAGTCGCACACGGAAGACGATAAGAAACGCCGGAAGCTCGCGGAAGCAAAGAACCAAGCCGATAATCTCGTCTATCAAACAGAGAAAAATCTCACCGAATACGGGGATAAAGTCTCTGCTGATGAAAAGACAAAAATTCAGGATGCCGTCGCTGCGGTGAAAAAGGCCTTGGAGGGCACCGACGCCGAAGCGATCGAATCCGCAACTCAAACACTCATGACCGCCTCGCACAAATTGGCCGAAGAGATGTACAAGAAAGCCGCCACATCTGCAGGTCCGCAGCCTGGTACAACGGCTGATGCCGGAGCCGGATCCGATGAGGCAAAGACCGACGAAAAAGTCGTAGACGCAGAATTTGAAGAAGTAGACAAAGATAAAAAATAGCCTAGAATAACGACTCAGACAGACCGAGTTCCGATATGAGTCGGAACTCGGTCTTTTCACCCTTTAAAGGCTCAATGGCTTCTGTGTCAAAACGCGATTACTATGACATCCTCGGTGTCGATCGGAACGCCTCTGACGACGATCTGAAGAAGGCCTACCGTAAACTGGCACGTCAGCACCATCCTGATCTCCAGACCGGCGACCACCAGAAAAAGACCGCTGAAGAAAAGTTCAAAGAAATCAACGAAGCCTACGAAACGCTCAGCGATCAAGACAAGCGAAAACGATATGACATGTTCGGTCACGCCGGCGCGCAACAGGGAGCGGGTGGTTTTGACGGATTCGACTTCGGTCGTGGGGGCTTTGGAGACGTCTTTAACGACATCTTTGAAGACTTTTTCAGCCAAACCCGTGGCGGCGGTGGTAGTCGGGCCGAACGTGGGAACGACCTTCAGTACAACCTCGAAATCTCTTTTGAAGAAGCCGTCTATGGGAAAGAGGCCAAGCTCAAGATTCCGCGTTGGGAAGTCTGTGTGGACTGCAATGGCACCGGAGCCAAATCAGCCGCGGCTATCAAGGCCTGCGCAAGCTGCAAAGGCGCCGGACAACTTCGGTTTCAGCAAGGATTCTTCAGTGTCAGCCGACCATGCGGACAATGCGAAGGGACTGGACGTATCGTGACGGACCCCTGTACCACATGCCAGGGCCGCCAACGAGTCTACAAAGAACGCACGATCGCCGTGCATATTCCCGCCGGCATCGAAACCGGCATGCGACTTCGTCTCTCGAACGAAGGCGAGCACGGTCAAAATAATGGACCCGCCGGCGATCTCTATGTGGCCATTACCGTCAAGCCTCATTCGATCTTTCAGCGAAAAGGTCTCGATATCTCCTGCGATGTTCCAGTCAATCTCGTGACGGCTGTGCTCGGTGGGAAAGTTGAAGTCCCGACTCTCAAAGGAAATACCGTCATCAAGGTACCTCCCGGCACTCAGCATGACAAAGTCCTCCGCATCAAAGGGCTGGGAATTCCCAGCCTGAAGGGAGGCGGAACCGGCGACCAAATCTATACGATCAAGGTCCAAATTCCCACCAAATTGACGGCTAGACAAAAAGAGTTGCTGATGGAGTATGCCAAGGAAAGCGGCATGACCATGGAAACCAACGGCGACGGCTTCTTCGACAAGATGAAAACCTTTTTCGAGTAGACCCCTCCCCCATCTCCAGGGTCTGCATGCCCGTATTTTTCGTTCCTTCTGAGTGTATCAGTCAACAGACGATATCGGCCACAGGCGATGTACTGGTGCACCTCCGAGATAGCTTGCGCATCAAAGTCGGCGAAATCGTGCTATTCGGCGACGGAGCGGGCCGCCGCTATTGTACGGAAGTCACAGCAGTAACCAACCAGGCTCTGACCAGCCGAATTCTCGAGACCATCACCCAACCAGCACCGAAGGCGCCGGCCCTGATACTTGGGCAAGCCCTGCTCAAGGGCGAGAAAATGGACTGGGTGATTCAAAAGGCGACCGAACTCGGCGTGAGCAAGATCGTACCGATCAAGAGCCAGCACAGTGTGGTGCAACTGAAAGCCGACCGTGTGGATCATCAACTCGCCCGCTGGCGACGGATCGTTCTGGAAGCCGCGCAGCAATCTGAACAATGGCACGTACCGAAAATCGCCCAGCCCCGATCCCTCTCAGAACTCTTAGCCAACCATGCGACCAGCACCACACTCCTCATGCTTGCCGAACGCGATGAGGGGAAGAGTCTCCAAACGGTTGGACTACCACAAGGCACAAACGGATCCGTGCTGGCCTTGGTCGGACCCGAGGGCGGCTGGAGCAAGGAAGAAAAAGAGGTCGCCCAGCAGGCAGGAGTCGAAACCATCACCCTTGGTCAGCACATCTTGAGATCCGAAACGGCCGCCATGGCTACCATCAGCATTCTCCAATCGCGACTCGGGGAGCTCGGATAGATCCGTACGCCTCGCTCGTTTTTCCCATCGATCTGAACCGTCCCTCTGTACGCGACCCGCATGCACACATTTCAACACGAGGAACGGATTAGAGCGATGTACGATCATTTCTATAGTCCATGGTCGATGGTTCGAAGACTTCCTCTTCCTGTCACCAAAGCACACATCGCGTCGTGGGTCATGAACTTTTCCCAACGAAGAATGTCGAAGTGGGATCGCCCAGCCAAGAACCACGACTGGATCTAGCCCAGACGAAATCAAGCGCTAGCGGGTGGGTTGCAGCTGAACAATGGTCCCGTTCTCACCGCTTGCCCAGCCGGCGGTGGAATCAGGAAAACTGAGCCCAAATAAGGAATGGGGAGTGATGGATTTTCCCTCGCTCCACGTCAGGCC
>JAOUHJ010000161.1 GCA_029865225.1 Nitrospira sp. | reverse complement strand
CCCTGGGTGTCACGCGAATGGTCCGACGGAACGCGCTCATTCGCAAATTGCCGGCGGTTGAAACGCTCGGTTCCGCCACCGTCATCTGCTCCGATAAAACCGGCACACTCACGAAGAACGAAATGACAGTGACCAAGCTTTTCGTGGGAGAAAAAGTATTTGATGTGACCGGTGAAGGGTATGAGCCGGTGGGTGAAATTTGTGAAGCGTTAGGCGTGGAGCGTGAGAGACCGTCCTCTGCATCTGATCCTTCACTCATCACCCGTGATTCATCGTATCTGCCCGAAGAGCTTCGCCAACTGTTGACGGCATCGGTGTTGTGCAACGGTGCGACGCTAAAGCAGGAGGAGGGGAGCTGGAAGATTCTTGGTGATCCGACGGAGGGGGCCCTCCTGGTTGCGGCTGCGAAGGCCGGCCTTCGCATGGAAGAACTTGAGCCGACCCACCAGTTTCTTGGAGAGGTCCCGTTCGATTCTGAGCGTAAGATGATGACGATTGTGCGGCAGTCGTCGGACGGTCCCGTTGCCTATGTGAAGGGCGCGCCGGATGTCCTCCTGGGCCGATGCACCCATCGCCTGGGGCCGAACGGGACGATCGAACCTCTATCGGAGTCAACCCGTACCTCGATCCTTGCTGCCAATGCGCAATTTGCGCATCACGCGCTCCGTGTCCTGAGCCTTGGACAGCGCCGGTTGGCGCGCGAACCTGATTCGTATCATTCGTCGGAACTCGAGCAACAACTGGTCTTTCTGGGCCTTGCAGCCATGAAGGATCCGTTGAGACCGGAGGCGAAAATCGCAGTGCAAGCTTGCCATGCTGCCGGCATTAGGACGGTCATGATTACGGGAGATCACAAGGATACGGCGACGGCGATCTCAGAAGAACTGAGAGGGGTGAAGGAGCCGATACAGTCGTTGTCCGGGTCGGAACTAGATCGCTTGTCCGATGACGAATTGGTCCGGACTGTGGAGCAGGTGGCGGTCTATGCGAGAGTCACGGCGGAACACAAGCTGCGCATCGTCAAGGCTTGGAAGTCTACCGGCGCGGTTGTGGCCATGACGGGTGACGGCGTGAACGATGCTCCAGCAGTGAAGGCAGCCGACATCGGTGTCGCGATGGGGATCACAGGAACCGACGTCACGAAAGAAGCCGCCGACATGGTGGTGACGGACGATAATTTTGCCTCGATCGCGGCGGCTGTGGAGGAGGGCCGGGGGATCTTCGACAATATCCGGAAAGCGGTACATTTCTTACTTTCGTGCAACGTGAGCGAGGTGCTGGTCATGCTCTTCGCGACGCTGTTGGGTTTACCGCTTCCACTGCTCCCGATTCAGATTCTCTGGATGAACCTGGTAACCGATGGGTTTCCTGCCCTGGCCTTGGCGGTCGATCCAAAGGCCCCGGACTTGATGAAACGCCGACCGAGAAGGCCAGAGGCACGGTTGTTGGACAGAGGGAGATTGGCTGCGATAGGTCTCGAGGGACTGATGTTGAGCGCCATTGCCTTGGGGGCCTTCTCCTATAGTCTGTACGGTCTTCATCAAGATGTTGAACAAGCGAGGACCGTTGCGTTTACCGTGTTGGTGATCAACCAGTTGGTGCACGCGTTCAACTGCCGAAGCGACCGCTGGTCGCTGTTTCAGGTCGGCGTAGGAACGAATCGCCCGTTGCTGCTGGCTTTTGCGTTCTCGCTTGGCATCCAAGTAGCCGTGTTGACCGTTCCACCGGTGGCTTCGATTTTTAAGGTTGCCGCGCTGCCGATCGAAGATTGGGTGCTGATGGGGGCCACCGGTATTCTCCCGTTTGCCGTCATGGAAGCGGTTAAACTGTGGAGGCGTTCCTGAAGGTGTTGTGGGGAGAGCGCGAACGGGTAGCTGTCTGGGAACTGGAGGGCTCTGGCTTTCCGTTAGATGACGCGAGGCACAGCATGATCATCGTCAAAGACTGGTTCGACAGCGCCGGATACGTGGTGGAGGCGGCCGGCGTGCTCACGATCATCGCCGGTGTACTCATTGCGACGTGGTGGTTTCTCACCCGCCTGACGAGCATGCCGAAGCTCGACGCCTATCGTGAATTCCGCTCCGACGTCGGACGTTCGATCATACTGGGTCTGGAGTTCTTGATCGCCGGGGACATCATCCGCACGGTGACGGTCACTCAAACGCTGGAAAGCGTAGGCGTGCTGGTGGTCATCGTCCTCATCCGATCGTTTTTGACGATGACGCTGGAGCTTGAAATCGAAGGGCGCTGGCCTTGGCAACAGAGCAAGCTCAAAAGCTGAGGTTTGAGGAGCCGTCCTTGTCGTCTGGCTGCGGCAAGCAAGGTGGTAGAGCTATGGGCAATGATACCTTGGTCTGGGTCGGGATCGCACTGTGCCTGAGCCAGTCAGCCATCTTTGCAGGATTGAACCTGGCTGTGTTCAAACCGAGCCGCCTTCGATTGGAGGCAGAGGCGGCAGACGGAAACCGGGACGCCGTCAGGGTGTTGGCGTTGCGACAGGATGCCAACGGGGCACTGGCCACGATCATCTGGGGCAATGTGAGCGTCAACGTGCTGCTCACGCTGTTATCCAACTCCGTACTGACAGGGGTTGGAGCATTTTTATTTTCGACTGGGTTTATTACCTTTTTCGGTGAAATCTTTCCTCAGGGATATTTCTCCGGTCATGCCCTGAGAATGGCATCGGTATGGTCGCCGCTGCTGCGGGGGTACCGTCTGCTGCTGTACCCGGTTGTGAAACCCTCGGCGATGATGATGGATGCCCTGTTCGGCAAGGAAGCCATCCGCTATTTTCGTGAAACGGAGCTCAAGGAGATTATTCGGCGACATATGCTTGCCGAAGAATCGGAGGTGGACCGAATCGAGGCGATCGGAGCTCTGAACTTTCTCTCCATTGACGATCTTCCCATCGAAAAGGAGGGAGTTCCGATCGACCCCGAGAGTATCGTTCGGGTTCCGCTACGAAACGGCCTCCCTCATTTCCCCTCCTTCCGAAAGTCGGCCGACGACCCATTTCTGAAACAGATCAATGCTGCCGGCAAAGCCTGGGTCGTGATCGCCGATGAATACAATCAACCCCACCTGATGATGGATGCGGATGGGTTTCTGCGGCATGCCCTCTTCACCGATCAGGAGACGGACCCTGCAGCCTATTGTCACCGGCCGGTGATCATTCGGGACCGCAAGGCGCCTCTCGGCAGCGTCATTGCGCAACTCAGATTCGATATGGCGTCTCCGGAGGATCATATCATTACCTATGACACAGTCTTGTTGTGGACCGATGCTCCGCGGCTGATTACCGGGAGCGATCTCCTGGGGAGACTACTGCGGGGAATTGCGACGAGAACGAGAGGCTGAGATGAGAGGGACAGCGACCCGGAACCCCTCCTGACGTGGAGTCCCGGGCCCTTTCTCACCGCTCACGCAGTCTGGCGACTATTCAGTAGCCAGGCTTCGCGTTGGGATTCACCTGGCTGGGGAACGGATCCAGGATGCTCTTCGGCGCATTGTTCCAGACCACGTCCGCCAGGTTCGACATGCGGCTCACGATCTGTGCCGCCACACCCCCAGCTGCCCCGAACAACCCGCACCAGCCCAACGTCACAAAGC
>JAOUHJ010000017.1 GCA_029865225.1 Nitrospira sp. | reverse complement strand
CACACCGCACCGTCGAGGCACTCTGGAACGAAATCGGAACACTCCTCGCCGCCTTCTCTCCAACCGAGTGCGCCAAGTACTTCCAGCACGCAGGATACTCTGTATGACTAAATAGAAAATGCTCTAGTGGGAGACTTGCAATCAGAGCTCTTGAGCCGTACCATTTTTAGAGTACCCACTCTGATTGGCTCCGTCGTCCTAGTAAGCATGTAAGAGTCGGCTGCGCTGATCGACGAAGAACCAACTGTACCGGCGTAGGAAGGAGAAACCCAATGCCCCAGAAAGTTCACATCGATCCTATCGTCAAGATTACGAAGACCGATGAGGAATGGAAGAAACAGCTGTCGGCTCCCGCCTATCGTGTCCTACGGCATGAAGATACGGAACGCCCATTCGTGAACCCGTTGCATGAGAACCACGAATCTGGGATCTATTATTGCGCAGGCTGTGACCTGCCGTTATTCTCTTCTGAACACAAGTTCGACAGCGGTACAGGGTGGCCTAGCTTTTGGCAACCGATCGATCCACGAGTCGTCGAGACTCGAACGGACTTCAGACTCTTCATCCCCCGCACAGAAGTTCATTGCGCCCGCTGTGAAGGCCACCAGGGCCATGTGTTTAAGGATGGGCCAAAGCCGACCGGGCTACGCTACTGCATTAACGGAGCGGCCCTGAAATTCGTGGCGGGATGATTCTCCTGCATAGTCACCCTCCGGACCCGATATTCAGGCTTTCGAGATACCGTTTTCCGTCGGCCGGCACGCTGAACTACCGCTAGCACTTATCAACCGGTTCGCAGTACAATCGACCGGTACACATCGTTGAACCGGAATCGTCATGTTCCGCCGAGTACCACCATTTCTGATTTTTCCCCTGTTCCTGCTTTCGTGTGGAGAGTCAGGTAGGCTATTTACCTCCGAGAACGGCCCCTGTTCGCTCGTAACGGTGGCTGAAGCACAAGAGGCACTAGGCGAACCGGTCCTGGAGGGAATCCTTACGGATCCAACAACCTGTCTGTTCAAAGCTCAACGGCACGAAAATAATGTCGTCACCGTTCAAGTCGATGAGCCCGCCGGCAAGGATCAGCGCGCGTGGTTCAATAAAGAGCGGCTCCGCCGTGACAGTCGGCTCATTGCAGGGCTCGGCGAAGGTGCCGTTCGAGTCGACTCACCCACCTTATCTCGATTGACCTTCTTGCATAGGGACGTCCTTGTAACTGTTATCGTAGCATCGACCAAACAGAAACATCTTAGTGAGTCCGTCACCCGCTTGAGTCTAGCTGCCGCAAGCCATTCTGGAGCAACATCCACCACCTCCCTCCCCCATACCGTTTCCAACCTCACTCCAAAGGATGGAGCAAGTCCCCATCCGGTCTCGCGGCCGACGCCGGTCATGCTCTCCCAAACACGTCCGGGCCCCTCCGATGCCCAGTCCGGACCGCAAAAAGCCCCGGCTCTAGATCCGACCCACCTTGTCGGTACCTGGCACTCACGTCTCACACAAGGAACGACCCAGCATGATATGCTCTTGATCATCAAGCCGAACCTCGCTTGGTCTCTCTCTTCCATGATGCAATTTGATGGTGTCTTGAATGCCGAGGCCGGTTTGTGGTCGCTCGAACGAGCCAACACGTTTAAGGGTCTTGGGTGGAAGGGCACCTACCGGAAAAAAACAGCGAACTCGTTCTCCAGCACCGGGAGCGTCCAGGCCACGTGGTCACGGCTTACACCGGATCAAGACCCGACCCTTGTTCCAACGGAACTCTGGAAACTGCGGCGCGACGCAACCAGTGTCCCGGTGTTCCAAATTAAAACCGTTGATCCTGATTTAGTCGGTCAATGGGAAGCGACCGGCACCTATGCGGGTGGTTCCGCCGCATTTGTGTGGGGGATTAAACCTTCTGCAGCAACCGACTTGTTGATCGTTGAATCACTCCGAGGGACCGTGCAAACCAAGAACAACCTCCTGCAACTTCAACCGATCAAGAAACAGAAAGGCCAACGAGTCAGCATCGTCGCTCTCTATGACCATGGTCTTACAACCACTGATGGGAAGAATACGCTTCGCTGGAGCAAGCTCTCTCCCGAATTGACGGAAGATCATCAGCTCTAGCGATGACTCTCCCTGTCCTCGTTTCCGTTGAAAGGATTTTCGCTGATGGCGCATCCCCCTGAGCGTATTGGATTTGTTGGTGTCGGCCGTATGGGCGCCAATATGGCCAGGCGTTTACAAGAGCAGCGGTATCACATCGCCGCGGTTCATGACCGTGATGCCGGAGCAGCGGAAACTCTGGCACAGGAGCTGGGTTCGGAACTGGCTGCATCACCGTCGCGTGTCGCTGAGCTATCGGATATCGTCATAACGGTCGTATCCGACGACGCGGCAATGCGTGACATTTATGCCGAAGCGGACTCGACCAGCCTGATGGCATACGCGAAGCATCGTCTGTTCATCAACTGTGCAACTGTGACACCGACCCTTCACATTGACATCGAACGAGTAGTTGAACGACGTGGTGGTACTGTCCTTGAAGCCTGTATGGCGAGCAGTATCACTCAAGCGCGCCAGGGTACGCTCTATCTCATGTGCGGAGGCAGGCAAACGGTGTTCGAACGGGCTCGTCCCGTACTGGATGCCCTTGCCCAGACAGTCCGATATATCGGTCCCGCCGGAGAGGCAGCAAAGGTGAAAGCGCTGGTAAATCTGGTGATGAATAGCAATACCGTTGCATTGGCCGAAGGTTTAGGACTGGGTTCGGCACTCGGCCTCGATCTGACTCTGCTTCGGGAGGTCTTCAGTCAAACAGGAGCTGCTTCACGAGTCCTGGAAACGGACGGTGAAGATATGCAGCAACGGGCCCATGACTGCTACTTTTCAGTCGTTCATGCCGCAAAAGATTCGGCCATTGCGCTCGACCTAGCCACGCAGGTAGGCCTGTCCCTTCCTGTTGGACAGTCTGCGTTAAGTCAATATCGACGCTTGATTGAGTTGGGCAAGGGCGATTTGGATAAATCCGCTGCTGCCGAATTGACCTTTCTAGATCGACTCGGCTCGTCTTCAAAACAGAGTTGACAGCTCCTCGTCGTGGAAATTGTGGGAACTCTTCTAGCAACAGGACCTTGATCGGCAGGACACATACCCGGCGGTCACGATCGAGGGACAGAAGAATCGATGGACGCTCTTCGAACTCAAGCTTGGCTGGAAAAGAAACTCTTCACCTGATCTGTGGGCACACAGCCGACTAGGAGATCACCATCTGGAGACACAATCAGAGGCACACCATTCTGACCAGTTGCATGCCAGGCTGTTTCCCATTTTTGGGCGATCACACGGCTCTCATCATCCACGCCTTCGATGCCCCCTTCTCCCGCGAGTTGCTTGACCACGTGAGGATCAGAAATGTCTTGCCCCTCACACCAGAAGGCACCGTAGGTTCGCTTCACGAAGTCCATCCCCAGCTGAATATCTTGTCGTAGTAGCGAGGCCGCTTGTTCGATCGCTGGTAAGGTATTCGGTTTCCCACTCGGCAGGCTGATTGGAAGACCGGGAGCGAGTCGCTGCACAACCGTCACTTCATGCTTCAGCTCAGCACCCAGGGAGCCATCCCAAGGTCTCATAGGCCTTGGCAAATGCGGTGCATGTTGAACTCCACGCCACTCACACAGATGAAGCAACCCCAGCTCGTGCAATCGTTCATGCAACGCATAACAGAACGGGCAGTTGAAATCGCTATACAGAAAGAATCTACCGGCGGGAGGAATCGTCGTCATGTCACCACTTTACCGAAGTGGATTGAAAGAATCCACTAGGATCAGACTGAAAAAAGTGATGGAGGCATTCTGAAATCAGGAGTGGGTTTGTTGCAGCAACTTTTTAAGATTTATGCGGAGTGTGGGCAATGTAAGCGGCTTCGTTAACACGGTATCCATGCCAGCTTCAAGACACTTCTGGGCATCGTCATCAGATGTGTGGCCCGTGAGGGCCATGATTGGCAAATGGCTGAGCGTTCCATCCTCGCGACGACGAATTTCCCTCGTCGCTTCATAGCCATCCATTTCAGGCATTTCACAGTCCATCAGCACAACATCATAAGCCGTTCGGCTGATGGCTTCCACGGCTTCATGACCCGTGCAGGCCAACTCGACCTGACAACCGAGCTTCTGCAAGAACTTACAGGCCACGACCTGATTAATTTCGTTATCATCCGCAACCAACACTCGGAGTGGTCCAACCTGATTTCTCTCACCATGCTGGTCAGTTCCGGACAATGATGCGACAACTTCCCGATGAATAGCAGGCAGAAGATGAGTCGTATAGCGAAAGGTGCTGCCTTCGCCAACGACACTGTCGACGGTGATCGTCCCACCCATCAGCTCGACTAGTTGGCGGCATATCATAAGCCCAAGCCCGGTTCCTCCAAATCGCCTCGCAGTTGAGGCTTCTGCCTGGGCATAGGCTTTAAACAGTTGAGACTGTTGTTCAGGGGTCAACCCAATACCAGTATCACGAACGCTCCACTGCAGGATCACCCCCTCAGGACAATCCGGCAAGGTCGATTGTAGTGAGACAGCGACCGCCACACTACCACGCTTTGTGAACTTGATCGCGTTCCCGACAAGATTGAAGAGAATTTGCCGTAACCTAATCGGATCCCCTCGAAACTCCTTCGGAACATCCGGCGCAATGTTCACTTCAAGGGCAAGACCTTTCTGAGACGCTAACCCCTCGGTTAACGTCATCACATCATGGATCAAGGCCCGCAGATTCACGTCCGCGACTTCTAAGGTCATCTTACCTGCCTCGATCTTTGAAAAATCAAGAATGTCGTTCACCAATGTCAGCAACGCGTCGGCGGATCGATGCATGGTCTCAATCAGCTCTCGTTGCTGATCGCTCAACGACGAATCCTTAAGTAATTGCGTACATCCCAACACTCCGTTCATCGGAGTTCGCAGCTCGTGACTCATCGTCGCCAGAAAGGTACTCTTCGCTCGAGCTGACTCTTCTGCGACTTCTTTCGCACGACGCAATGCCACGTCCGACGTGATATCAAGACCATACGCACGGACCAGTCCCAATTCCTTGAGCGGGAACAACGACCAGGCAATGACGTGATCAACCAGAACATGCTCAATTCTGGCCAACGGAACATCTGCTGCCAGGCATTCATGGAGCATGGTCGACAGATTCTCGGGGAACATCGCTTCGATCCCGGATTCAAGTAATCCCCATTGCTCCATCACATGGAGCATGCCGTGGTTTGCGTACAGCACTGCCCCTGTCGCGTCATATTCCACGATAGGATTCGGTGCGTCTTCGGCAAGCCGTGCGGCGCGTTGAACGTCACGTCGAATCTCCATCGCCGTGGTTAGATCATGGACGACCACCACAGCTCCAATCTGAACCCCATCCTGCATTCGAGGCCAGAACGAGAGTGACAGCTCGAATTGTGTGTCGTCCTCTCGTTTCCAGAAATGGGAGGGAATGACCACCCGTTCGCCAGTCCTCACCATCCGATTGAACGGGCACTGAGCAGCCTCCTGTTCACCTGATGTGAAACACCTAAGAATGTCATGAAACCCTGCCCCTATGACCATGCGGCCTCGCCCGAGCAGTTGTTGTGCGACAGAATTCATCGACACGATTCGATTCTCGCGATCCACGAAGATGATACCTTCCGGAACGGACTCCATGAGGAGAGTCGCATCCTCTGCCGAGGGTGACCATGGCTGTGGGGTAGGCGAGTGAGACGCTGAACGAGAAACATTAGAGATAGACATCGTGCGAGGTGAAGTCCCCTTTTCCTGCAATTCTATCGGCAAACTCATGGCCTTTCTGAAGGCTCAATCTATTTGAATTCTAGGTGGCCGGGCAGGATAGGAGCGGTTATGATCTGTTCCTAATCAGGCTCGTCGAGCGCCTCAAGTTCATCCCAGATAAACCGATACAATACGCGATGGGGAGTAAAAGATGGGCCACAGGAGGTGTCTATGATTTCTGCCATACACACCGCACTCACGGGCCTGACTGCTTTCGGCAAACAACTCGAAGTCGTGGCACACAACATCGCCAACGTCAATACAGACGGGTTCAAAAAATTCAAGACGACGTTCGTCGAAGCACCAACCAGCGGCGTGCTTCCTGTCGTTGACAAAGACACATCCTCCGGCCCAACGGTGCTTCGAGATACAGGCCACAATCAATTGGAGGTCGAACTCTCAAATACCGATCTCGGGGAAGAACTCGTGCATCAGATGTTGGCGCAACGCAGTCTGGAAGCAAATCTTCACACCATCAAAACTGGAGACGCGCTCCTAGGCAGTATCCTTGACCTAAAAAAGTAGCGCACGCAGGTCGTGACCTTCATCATCAAGCTCTATCAAAGCAGCCACAGAGGCAGCACATTTCTTTGATCGTGTGCTGGGCCTAGCTTTCTCGTTAATCACTATGTTATGCGGAGTCCATGGCTTCCCCTCGTGTCTTACTGGTCATCCCTCCGCTGACACAACTCAATACGCCCTATCCTTCCACTGCCTATTTAACAGGATTCCTTGAGTCGCGAGGAGCACACGCAGAACAGGCCGACATAGGCATCGAAATGGTGCTGCGCCTGTTCAGCCCGGATGGACTACGCCGTGTCTTCGAACAACTTCGTGCCCACAAAAATGATCTACCCAAGGAAGCTGTCAGGATGATGCGAGCGGAGCACGCTTACGTGCAGATGATTGAACCAGTCGTGTCGTTCTTGCAAGGGCGGATCCCAGAGGCGGCCGCTCGATTGATCGAACCGGGAGTATTACCTCAAGGCCCACGATTTCGAGGCCGAAAGAGGTTCGCACGATCAGTCTCCATCGATGACCGGGCCAAACAATGGGCAACCTTCTTTCTCGAAGACCTTGCCGATCTCGTTCAGGCCACGATCACTCCACACTTTTCCTTGAGTCGGTATGCCGAACACATTGCGCGCTCGGCCTCCTCATTCGATCAGATCACCAAGGGGCTGACGGCTCCTTCCAGCTTGATGGATCAATGGTTGCTAGAGGCATTCTGGGAACACTTCGATCGAGTCAACCCATCGCTGGTTGGTCTTTCCGTTCCATTTCCAGGCAATCTTTACGGTGGGTTTCTCATCGCAAACGCCATCAAGCAGCGTCACCCAGACATTCCGGTGGCGATCGGCGGCGGCTATGTGAATACGGAGTTGCGCCGTGTGACAGACCCACGAGTGTTTGATTACATCGACTTCATCACCCTCGATAACGGTGAACGGCCGCTCCTCTCCTTGGTGGAGTATCTGTCCGGTTCACGTTCACGTGAATCGCTCTGTCGCACGATGTATCGCGCCAAGAACCACGTGGTGTATGTCGACAATCCGTCGGCCACCGATTTCGCGATGAACGACATCGGCTGTCCCACCTACCGAGGGTTGGAGCTGGATCGATATCTCACCATTTTGGACAGTACTAACCCAATGCATCGCCTCTGGTCAGAGGGACATTGGAACAAACTAACCGTGGCTCACGGGTGCTATTGGAAACAATGTACATTTTGTGATGTGGGTCTCAACTACATCAGTCGATACGAAATGACGCCAACCGATCGGCTGGTCCAACAGATCGAACACCTCATCACCGAGACTGGTCGGACCGGGTTTCACTTCGTGGACGAAGCCGCTCCGCCCGCAGCACTGAAGGCGCTCGCCCTTGCGCTGTTGGAACGAAGGATCAAGATCACCTGGTGGGGCAACATCCGTTTTGAACCGGCGTTTTCGCCCGATCTATGCCGCTTGCTTGCTGCCTCCGGCTGTATCGCGGTCACTGCCGGACTCGAGGCGGCTTCAGACCGTCTCCTGAGCAGCATGAGGAAGGGCATTACCGTCGACCAGACGGCACTCGTCGCGGCTGGATTTAAGGAGGCCGGTGTGTTAATCCACGCCTATCTCATGTACGGGTGCCCATCCGAAACTATCCAGGAAACCGTTGATTCACTAGAGCGCGTTCGTCAACTGGTAGCCGCAGATTTGGTTCAGTCCGCGTTTTGGCACCGCTTTACCGTCACAGCACACAGCCCCGTCGGGCTCAATCCAGAGGCACACGGTCTACACATTCTTGGCCCTGAGTTTCAGGGATTCGCAGAAAATGACCTTCTGCATGTTGATCACCGTGCCCCGACTCCGGACTGGATCGGTGAGGGGCTTCGCCGATCACTCCTTAACTTCCTCGAGCGTCGAGGACTTGACCTCGATGTCCGCATTTGGTTCGATGAACAAGTTCCCCGACCAACGGTCTCCTCCGCATGGCTACGCCATCTACTTAGGACTCGAACGATCGAAGACCGTTCAGCAGTTCAACGGCGATGCGTCTGGTTGGGAAGCCCCGTGACCTTTGAACCGAAGGGACACCGATCTCGACTCATCCACACTGATGGTGGAAAGACTCACGTAGTCATTCTATCCGAGGCACAAGCCGGATGGCTCGAGCAATTGATTCTCGACGCCACCTCTCGACAATCGCCGACAGAATATCCATCTTTTCAAGAAGCGTGCAGTGGGTATCCGGGAACTATGGCGGACTGCAGGAGATTTCTACAAACCTCTACATGGAAAAGAATTCGCTCCGCCGGCCTCGTACTGGTATAGTTAGCGTTGACTGGTCTGCTCGTTCACGAAATACCCTTGGTGCACCTTATCACACGAACAAAAAGAAGAGCCGGAATCCATCGTGTGGATTCCGGCTCTTCTGAGAGCGCTGGCCTCTCTAGATCACGGGCGCTGCTTAATACTGCAGCTGCAACGCAACGTGGAACGAATCGACCTTGTTGCCGGTCGCATTCGGACCAAAGCCATTGAAGAATCCTTTCGTGTTGAGATCGCCGTACCGATAGAACGCCGAGATGCGCGCATTGTGGCCGGCGATGATGTAGTTCACCCCCGTCTCCCACTCCTGCCGCATCGCGCTGTACAGCGGATCGATGCTGGTGAACCGCACATAGGGCTGGAACCGCCCAATGCCCACCTCATGCGGAATCAGGTACAACCCATACACCGTCCACGAATGGCCGTTGAAGGTGCAAAAACACGTGGCCGGCGACGTCGCAAACGCCCCCGTCCCATAGTTCGCCCAGTGCCGCTTGAATTCTCCGTTGAACGTGAACACACCCATGTTATTGGGCAGCACTTTTTCCAGCAACACGTCGACCGAGGCGCCGGTGAAATCCGACACACTGGCGGCGGCGGCATTGCCCGCCCCATCTTTTTGATGCTGCACGCTGGCCCCGATCGCAAAGATATCGCCGGCCGTCCCATAATAGGTCCCCGAGGTATAGTAGCCCGGGTTCGGCTCATCGTTCAAAAAGTTCCACTGCACCCGTCCGGTGTACATCAAGCTGCTGCCCAGGTTCGGCCCATTCCGCAAGCCCTGGGACACACTCAAGACATATAACAGGTGGGTGGTCCCGAAGGGATGCACTTTGCCCCAGAAGGTGGCCGCATTGTCACGACCATAGAGCCCGGCTCCACCGCCACCGGTACCGTTGAAGTTGGCGCTGAGGTCGGCGGGAAAGAACGGGGTCCGGAACCCATCGAAGGTCGCATGGTAAAAGGGCCCGTTCAGCTCGCCCCGCTCGCTCGGGAGCAACATGCGCCCGACCCAGAGGTTGGCCATCTCGTTAAACTCAAATTTGCCGATCGCGTCCAGCAAGCCGATCGAGGAGTTGCCGCCGAAATTCTGCCCACCCCCAACAAACGGCCCCGATCCTCCACCAACGTTACAATTGAAACAGTCCGTGTTGAACTCGAACTTCACGTATTTGTGGATCTGCCCGTTGATGTAGATACGAGCGTTGTCCACTTTGAAATCGTTGCTGTAGTGTCCCCCTGGTGACGCCCCTTCAATGGCATTGAAACTGGTTCGGATCCCCATGCCGATGGAGATCCACTTGTCGTCATCTGCCTTAATCGTGCCACCAGCAAAGGCACTCGGCAGCGTGGACCCCATCCCAGCCACCAGCGCCGTCACGGCTCCAGCAACTACCAGTTGTTTCCACCGCCTTTTAAAATGTCCCTTCATACTGATGCCCTCCCTTGTGAATATAAACCACCCACTGCCCACCTGCTCTTAGCCACAACAGCTCGCGCCAAAACTTTCAGCGCAGCGTATGCCTAAGCCCTCGAACGATAACAAGGAAAGTTTCCTTATTGCCTCATATGTTTACGACTATACATATGTATTTCTGCTTGTCCAGCCAAACGCAAAAAACGATCAGGTACGATACTGATGTGGCTATTACCTGCGCGCATTACCCCCTCACACCACGAGACCACAATGGTCACACCATGGAGCTTAATGCGTGTAAAGCAATCCTTGTACCCCAGCTCTCGACATACAACAACATCGGCCAGCACAGTGAACAAGAGATCGACAGCCATGAGCTGTGTGTCTGCTCAATAAAACAGTTTCACAATGTAACGCGTTGATAAATAAGAGCCTGGCAGAAGATATTCATGATCTTCCGCCAGGCATCTTCGGCAGACTGGTCGGAATTTAGCGGTTGGGTTGAGGCGTGTAGCGGAGATACGGTTTCACAGTCGTGAACCCTTTAGGAAACAGTTGTTGCGCTTCTGCATCACTCACAGCGGGAGTAATGATGCACTCTTCACCGTCCTTCCAGTTGGCCGGCGTAGCAACCTTATACTTCGACGTCAGCTGGAGGGAATCAATGACTCTCAATAACTCATCAAAGTTTCGCCCGCACGAGGCCGGATAGGTCAGCGTCAGTTTCACTTTTTTGTCAGGACCGATAATAAAGACCGATCGCACGGTCATGTTGTCAATGGCGTTCGGATGGATCATGTCATAGAGCGTCGCCACCTTCTTATCAGGATCAGCGATGATGGGGTAATTCATCGTCGTCTTTTGGGTTTCATTGATGTCATGAATCCACCCTTTATGGGAATCCATAGGATCCACACTGACCGCGATCACTTTGACGCCTCGCTTCTTGAACTCAGGAGAAATCTTGGCCACCGTGCCTAATTCCGTCGTACAGACTGGGGTGTAATCCTTCGGATGGGAAAAGAGGATTCCCCAGCTGTTGCCTAACCAGTCATGAAAATTGATCGTGCCCTCTGTCGTTTCAGCCGTAAAGTTCGGGGCATCATCGCCCAATCGTATCGCCATGGCGCACCTCCTTAGCATCACAATGAAGAATGGTCAGATTTGAACAAGCTCTAACAATACTGTTTCAAGAGATCTCAGTGCAAGGGGCAGTGATTTCTCACGAATCGACGCTCTGGGGACGAAATAGATTCAGAGCATCCATCCCCAAACTCCTCCCCGTACCGAAGAGCAGTTGACGCCTCCTGCACTTCCAAATCCACCAGACCAGACTCAAGGTTCCTCCCCCTTCGGCCGATATGGATCTCGAGGACCCTCTATCGGAGTGCACTATGGATAACGGCGAGCCTGGACGTACAAAGCTCCATATTTCGAAGGACCCGATGTACCTCATGCTCCGTGAGGGCTGCATCAAAGAATTCAACGCCAAGAAGGCATCCGGCGATAAATGCGACCTTCGGGGGTGTGATCTACGAGGCCTGGACCTTCGAGGCTTAGATGCCGATGGGCTGGATCTGAGCGACTGTTATTTCCGGCAATCCGATCTTCGCGGGGTCGACCTCAGTAAAGCGACACTAGACGGTGCCAGTATCAATGCCTGCAAAATCTCAGGCGTTCTATTCCCCACTGAGCTCAGCGCATCGGAAATCGAGCTCTCACTCTTACATGGAACACGAATGCGCTACCGCCCAAAATAGCTGCATCACTTTCATCTTCTCCTCATGGGACAGACCTCGCCTGAAGTTCCAGACCCGTCGATTGGCAGGGACTCTGAGATCACGACAATGAAGAATGGCACCAGAAATGACGGGTGAGGATCATGCTGCTTACGAGCCGGCAGACAGGGCTAATTGCGTTCTGACCTTCTCATGCCCAGACTCAGCTTCGCCCGTATCGAGAAGCAACACTCGTTCCTCAGTAAGCACGCCTCCTTCAAGCAGTCGATTGCGAATCGCCTCTGCTCGCTGACGAGCTAATGCTTCAAACTCTTTGCCTGAGATTTCGATTGCCGCCGCGAGTTTCTGTTTCATCTCCTCCACAGTCGGTTGAGCAGACTCGCCCGACGTGGTTGCAGGATCAGGCGGGGGAAGCTTCGCAAATAATTTCTCCACTAGTCGCTGTTCGACCTTCGGCGACAGCTCTTCCTGATCTGGATTTGCCCCACCTTGCATCGCGAAGAGTTGCGCTCGGAGCTTCATTGTCTGCAGAGCAGCGCGGTCGAGCGTCGAATCAGCGGTACCCTTTACATCGAGCCGAAGTCCGGCTCGTTCATCCAAGGCTTGCTCCAGCGCCTCGAGCTTCTTCAACTCTTCCTCAACAAGTGACGCACTCCCCGGCTGAAATTCTATGAATTCAAGGTCCTCCGCGCTGCCGTCTCCTGGGACCAGTTTTCCCATCAGGGCAAACGGCGAGGCGACGACTTTGGTTAATAAATTGAGCAACGTCGAAATCACCACCTTGCCGTACTTAAAATCAGGATCATCCAGGTTGCCACGAATCGGCATATCGATTTCGATCAACCCCTTACGGTCTTTAAGTAGGCCCACAACCAATGGAACCGGTAGCGAAGTCGCATCCGGGCTATCCGTTTTCTCACCGAATGTCAGCTGATCGACGTGAACGAGGTTCTCTGCTTCCAACACCTTTTGCGAAACCTTGTATTTCAGATCGAGCGACAACTTGCCCTTCGACAACCCATACCCCACGTACTTGCCGCTGTACGGACCGGTCGGCCTGAGATCCATGCCATTCAATGTGATGACCAAATCGGTGAACGCATCCTCACTCAATGGATTGATCTTTCCCACGATCTTGAACGGAGCGGTTCGTCCCACTTTCCCCGCCAAGTTGACGTCCGCTTTCTTGAGCTGCTTGGACGACAAGCCTTTGATGGTTCCCCCAAAGTCGGTGAGACTCGTCCGCACTTTCGGTTCGATGGATAAGTCCTGAAATCTTGCAGCCAACTTCGCCAGTTTAACCTGATCAATTGTTACAGAGACCGGCTCACCCGACTTCGGTTTCGGCTTTGCGCTTTTGGCAGCTGCTGGTGGCGACGGTTGATCGGCAGGCGCCGAAGACTTGGCGAGACGCGAAAGATTGAGTTGCCCGTCGGCATCTACCACGATTTGGACGGAAGGTTCCTGCCAGATGATTTCGGCAATCTTCACCGCCGTCGGCTCGACATCCAATGCGACCTGGTTCACCTTCAAGGCCTTCCATGCCACCACCTCGTCGAAGGAGTTATGATCCGCGATCGCCAACTGATTGACCGCCAGATCTCCCTGAAACCGGAGTAAGGGGTCGTTCCCATGGTCCTGAAGAAAATGTGCCTTTCCGCGAAGATCAATCGCTCCGTCCAACACATCGGCATTGAGAAAGCGAGCCAAGTATGGTTGAAATGGACGAATCTCGACATGCTCCAACGTGAGCGCGGCGTCGGCTTTCAACGGCTCGACCGTCACCATTCCCTTCACACCCACAGCCCCTGTCTCATTGAGGTTCAGCGCCAGGTCAACCGGAAGCGGTTTTTTGAACGGAATCTGGATGTCCTTCACCGTCAGGTTCATGGTGTCCACAGCGATACGTGCGGGACGTTCTAATGTTCGATCTTCGAAATTAGCCCCATAGTTTCGTAGTGCAACCTCATCGACGGTAATCGACCACGGCTTGATCGGTTGATCGGACTCGGTCTTCGCAGGAGCCGATTCCGATACTGCACCACCTCCACCAGCTGGAGTGAATAAGGTTTGATAGTTCAACACACCTGAGGAATCCATCCGGGCATCGAATCGAGCATCAGCCGAATGGACCTTGGCGACATCGACCGTCTGCTTTTCCAAATTTAGCTGGATACCTTCGAGCTCGAACACCGGAACGCCGACAACCGGTAGAATCCCTCCTCGTTCGACAATTTCCAGATTCTGAACCGATACCTTCCCATTCTTCACGGTGGCCTGAGGAGCTTCACCTCGCAGATCGAAATGATACGACGCGGAAAGGCCGAGGACACCCTCCTTGATATCGAACTGAAACCTATCGTGCACGACTTGATATAAGGTCTCTAGTTTCACACCGGATAACGTCAGCTTGCCGTCGGACTCCACCGGTTCCAGCGAAATCGTTCCCTCCCAAGCAATTGTTTCGCCCTTTTCGATCTCAGCTTTAAAAGCGTGGGCATTTTCAGCGTCATCACTCGGAACGGTGCTGAAATCCCGCAATACAAACCTGATGGGCACGACATCAATCAACACCGGCCTCGGCTTAGAATCATCTCGATATTCCAGAATCCCTCGTTCGATCTCCAAGAGATCGATTTCTACGGGCATCGATTTCTTCTGCTCGCCTGCAGGTTGGGAAAGTTTCGCCGCACCCTCGTCTGGCTGCGGAACCAATGACATGAGATTGAGCCTGCCTTCGGGATTGATCCTGGCAGCCACAAACGGCATCACCAAACGAATCTCGTCGAATGCCACCTTCTGGGCAAAGAGCGTCACCGCACGCACATCCACAAATAGCTCCTCAAACCCCAGCATCGCAGCCTGATTCTGATCACGCACTTCCAACCCATTGAGACGAAGCGCGAGCGAGAACGGATTGAACGCCGCCTCGCGGAGCACAACCGGATGTTTGATCTGATCCGAAACCGCAGGCACCCCGTACGCTTTTATCAGATAGGGAAGCAGCAGGAACCCAGTGAGTGAGTACAGGGCGATCAACCCTACCAGCATAGCGATCACAACTTTAGGACGACGCAGCCGACGCATATCGGACCGATCTTTAAAGGATGTAGATGAGGAGTAAAACTATAGGGGACGAGACCTTTGAAAGTCTACTTGGAGAGCATCCCTCTTTAGCATGGTGATTTATTAGGAAGTACACCGCGCGGGTCGATGGCGTGCGTGTAAGTGGACAAGCAACAGCACGGTGCAATAGAGAGCTCAGCGGAGCACATCACTCGAGGAACCTATCCGCGCGCGGCACGCACAAAGCCCAGAAGCTCCGAATGCTAGAGGGGTTTACCCCGTCGCCTCGATGGAAGAATAGGCTCCGGGCCGAGCAAGGAAACTCAAATTCAAACTCTTGAGGTGTTTATCCGCGCGCAATAGATCCATAAACCGAAAAAGAGCGCGAGGCACGAGCAAGCTTGGTTTGGTGCGCCCGGCTGGAATCGAACCAGCGACCCTCAGCTTAGAAGGCTGATGCTCTATCCAACTGAGCTACGGGCGCGCTCAAGCATTTCAACTACTTGGACGAGTGACCCTCCACGACCATGTCGCTTGGTGTTATTAGGGTGTTAACGTCAAGGTACTTTTGCACCTTCACAGCAGCATCAGTCAAGTCTTTCTCTTCGATGGAATTATATCGCTTCCACATCTTCTCAGACTTGTGACCAACAATCTTCATCGCGGTTGCTGTATCCACACCGGCGCGTCGTAGGTTTGTCGAGGCACAATGACGGAGATCATGGAATCTAAAGTCAGTTATTCCGGCATCTCTCAACGCGGTCCTGAAGGATCGGCTGATACGTTGAAGCGGTCGGCCCTTGTAGGTGAACACGTGGTTGTTGGTCAGACTGCGAATTTTGGCCAAGCGTTGGAAGGTTGCGCGAACGTCTGCGGTCATGGGAATACGCCTCCCGGTTTTAGTCTTGGTGTCTTGACTTCGAAGGGTGATGAATCCCCGACGGAGGTCAACACGGTCCCACGTCAGAGACACAATCTCCCCGAACCGTTGGCCGAGTTGATAGGCCGTCAAGAGCACCGGGCGGAGGTGTGGCTTCGCGGCCTGATGTAACCGACCCCATTCTTCTTCCGTGAGCACCCGATCGCGTTCGTTCTGGGGGTTGGGTATCTCGACTCTGGACGCGGGGTTGGCGTGGAGCAGTCCCCGCTTGATCGCCATGTTCAGGCAGTGTTTCAACGCAATGTGGTCATGGTTGACTGTCTGTGTACTCGCCTTGATTCCGTTGGGTTTTGTGCGTTGATTGCGGAAGGCTTCAACATCCTGAGGCTTGATCTCTGACAGGATCTTCTGACCGAAGAACGGGATGAGGTGAGTGTTGATACTGTAGGCTCGTCCCACGAAGGAACGAAGTCCTCGGACGGTTTCCAGGTCCAGGTAAGCCTTCGCCCATTCTTTGAAGAGGATCGGCTTGGCTTGTTCGGTCTTCTCGTGGCCTAGGAGGAGTCGTGTCCTGATGGTGGCTTCCATCTCTCTGGCAACAGTCTTATTGAGACACCCCACCTTCCAGCGTTTCCAACGGGCACCGGGTACACCACTCGCGAGGACCAATGATTTTCCGTCCGCACTTTCGATCACCGGAAATTCCACATAGTAACTATCGCGCCGCTTCGTGAGTCCCATGGCTATCTCTCCGTGGTGTGATCGTGTGCTGATCGATCCAGGCGTCCAGCTGAGCTTGCTTGAACTTCACCAGCCGTCCGATTTTGACGTACCCCAGTTTCCTCGCGGAAACCCATCCGTACAGGGTCAATTTGGATATGCCTAAATACTTCGCGGCCTCATCCATTGTCAAAAGGTTATTCATAGCGCTTCAGCAGCCCTTTTCTTCATGCACGACACATTTGGTCGATCGAACCGACCGACATACCTACACAACTCTCGCGAGTGGCACTTATGAGAGGGTCCAGATTTTTTCACCATACCGAAAAGGTAGGGGGGCGAACATAGGAAAGGACCGTTGGCCGGGTACGCCCGCATCCCGAGGGAGCACTGACCTAGGTCCGCGGGAAGGGCGGAGTATCAGACGAATTTCTGTTGAGACTTCGCTGACCTACACTGGAGATGTAGGCGTTGCTGTTTCTATGTGTGCTTATTCTGACAGTGGAACTGAAGCTCTCAACTTTTGGCTCACAGAAGGAACATGGGAAGCACGGCCGACTCAAATCGATGCGCGAATGAACGGCGCGGGCTGTGGACCGAACATGGAGTATGACATCTGATATCGTCGTATAATCGAACGTTCGGAAGGTTGAAGGCAGCTCAAGCCGCCAACTGCTTATGACACCGGCACCCTGTCCTCTGGCCAGGCCCACGATGCACCGGAGGGACGAAACCTGCTGCAACGCGTCGGGAGAATGCCACGCCCGATCCCCCTGGTGATGGATCGGGCGTATGAAGGCGATGCGGCGCGGCAACTGGCCTTGGAGATAGGCTATGTGCCGGTGGTGCCGCCCAAGCAAAATCGACTCGCGCCATGGGAATATGACCGAGCCATGTATAAACGACGCAATGAGATCGAACGGCTGTTCCGCCGGCTCAAGGGATTTCGGCGCATCTTCTCGCGGTTTGAAAAACTCGATGCCATGTTCATCGCGTTCATTAATTTCGCATTGATCGTCGAAGGCTTACGTTAGTGTTAACAGGCCCTGGATCAGCCACCAGCTCCCGAAACTGTTGAGCTTGCAAACTCAAAACTTCGGTAAAGTTCTAATCTGGGGCGGTCCAGTTCGAGGGAAGGTCGCGACAGCTTGGCTACCAAGAGGTGTTGGCCACGATATAGCGGACCCACTCGTCTTTCGTGAGATTACTCCCGGCGCAAAGGCAAAGAACTGCGATCAATTTCAGCTCGCCAACAAGCCAGAGCTTACTCCTGCTGCCGTCGTCGGCGGCGCCACTCGCCAGCCGCCCGTCGGGCAGCACCACGAGCGACCACCCCCTAGCGCAATGCCAGCGGACCACCGGCTCGCCTCGGCCTTCCTTGGGCCAGAGCTTGATCGAGCCGTTGTCACCACTGCCACTCGCCTTCGCGGGCCCCAATACGGGTCGGGTGATATCGGATTATCTTTTTCGAACTCCGGCCGTCTGAGTATCAGCCTACCTTCCAACGAAGTCTGCGTACCGGAAAGCGGGCATCGGATCGCTTTCTCATACCCCAGGTACCTCCTAATACCCTGGCCCTCTGGGCAAATTCGGGTACCTACTGCCTCCGGGAGGTCCGGGCACATAATTGGGATCGATGTGCTCCCAGACCCCGTGATGTTTCCCGTCGATCCCCCATCCTCGCACGTACACGAGTGCTAGTACCGGCTCGGTCTCGAATCTCGTGGTCCCAGTCACTCGTCCGGCCACCGTCATCCGTGCCCAGCTTCGATACGTCTGAGGCAGTTTATTCTTCTCCACCGTCACCCAGTAGAAACCAGCCTCGGGACCGCTCGGCTCAGCGGGAAGATGGGGCGTGTAATTTTGGTCCAACGGCCGATTCTTCAGGCGCAGCCAGATGTACTCCTCGTTCGCTTCTTCTTCGATGAGGGTCCCCCCGAGCAGCACCATTTTCCCCTGGTACTTCTCCAAACTAGCCACCAGACCTGTGAGCGTCACGTCACGTTCAGCCATCCGTACATAACGACGCGGCACGTTGGAACAACCTGCCGCCGCCAGCGTGAGGCTGATGGCTAGGAGGAGACAGAACAACCTCCGTGGGAGTTGGCCGTAAGTGGTCATAGTTTGTCGTCCTTGATGGATCGCACGAGAATCCCATGCCCCGATGGATACCCAGTCTTGAGAAAGCGCCGTCCTTTACCTGGCCTGCATTGGCGCAATGACGACCTGCCCTCCCAAGTGAGGGTACTGCTTCTGGACGGCGGCCAATGTCGTCTCGCCCGCATCTTGAGCGCGGTAGGGGTAGGACGTCCCCATGGCCACGCGTCGGGGGATATCCAGAACAAAGCGCCTTATATATGAGGTAGTCTCTGGCGCGGCATGAAAGGTCAAGCCCGCGTCGCCTCCCATGGCCGACAGTCCTTCATGGCGAAAGGTCTTGAACAGATAGGTGCCGACCGGCAAGCGTGCGACGAAGATCTTCTCCTCTCCCAGTTTCGCATCCAGTTGATATCGGTCCAGGTAGGGACGCGTGCCTTTCGGATCAGTGGCCTGGACAATCAGAATTTCAAACTCTTACATGAATCCCGCCGCTTTACGACCGAACAGCCGGTTAAACCAGGAGTCGGGTGCCTCTTGATCCGCATGCACAAGGACGGCTCCGATCACCACGCCCCCATCCGGCCCAGCCGGTACGATGGGCCTGCCGGTCATATCGAGCGACGGCGTGCTGCAATCAACCAGAACAGATGTTGCGCAGAAGCAGAATGCTCGAACAAAATACGCGAGCGGTCCCGACATCGCGCCTCCCGTCCAGGGTGCCCCAGTAATCCTTCGAGAATCGAGGGTCATCGCACACGCAGACTGCCACCATCTCGGGGGGGGAGTCAAGGTCACCGCGATGCGAAGCGCCTGCCGCTGCGGGTCGTGCAACGCGCCCAGATCATCACGCTGGCCGCAGAGGGAGTCCTGAATCAAGACATTGCGCAGCAGCTGGGGATCTCGCGACCCACGGTCCAACTGTGGCGTGAACGGTTCTTGGGGCTGCGCGTGGCTGGACTCACGCACGATGCGCCCCGGTCGTCTTCCGCACATTCCAGCCCGGAAGGTCCGTGCCATTGTCGAGGCGACGCTGCACACCACACCGCTCGCGGCGACACACTGGAGTACCCGAACGATGGCGGACGCACAGGGGGTCAGCGAAGCGACGGTGCGCCGAATTTGGAAGCAGCATGGACTCAAGCCGCATCTGAGCAAGACGTTCAAGCTCAGCCGTGATCCACAGTTCGTCGAGAAGCTCCACGACGTGGTGGGGCTGTATCTGAATCCGCCGGACAAATCGTTGGTCCTCTCCGTGGACGAGAAAAGCCAGATCCAGGCCCTGGACCGCACCCAGCCCGGCCTGCCGATGAAGAAGGGTCGCTGTGGGACCCAGACACACGACTATAAACGCCATGGCACGACGACCTTGTTTGCGGCGCTGAACCTGCTCGATGGGAACGTGATCGGCGATTGCCTGCCGCGGCATCGGCATCAGGAGTTCATCCGGTTCCTCAAGAAGATTGACGCCGAGACCCCGTCCCATCTCGTGCTGCATCTCATTGTGGACACCTATGGGACCCATAAACATCCTCGGGTGAAGCGCTGGGTGCGCCGGCATCCGCGCTTCCATCTGCACGTCATCCCCACATCAAGTTCGTGGCTCAATATGGTGGAACGGTGGTTTCGAGACCTCACGGACAAGCGCATTCGCCGGGGCAGTTTCCGCAACGTCCGTGAACTCATGGCCGCCATCGATGACTACGTCCATCATCACAACCTGAAGCCCCAGGTCTTTACATGGACCGCGTCTGCGGAAAGCATTGTGGCCAAAGTCGCCAAATGTAAAGAAGCGTTGGACGCACTACACTAGCGCTCCAGCAGGAACTCCGGCGGAGAGAGGATTGTTATGCGGGAAAGATGCATTCTCATGAGGGTGGGCGGCGCCGGTTTTGCCATTGTCATGCTTCTCATGATCGGTCAGGGAGCGTTGGCTCAACAAGCTCAGGCAGCCGAGAACAACAGCGACTTGGCCAAACAAGTGCAGAATCCCGTTGCGGATCTCATCAGCGTTCCGTTTCAGAACAACTTCAACTTCGGGAATGGTCATCATGACCGGATACGGTATAACCACCTGAGTGCCGACGAACGTGAGGCCGTAAGTTTAGGCCTGGCACACGGCCATTCGCTTCGAGCGATGGCGCGGGTCTTGGGGCGTGCGCCGAGCACCGTGAGCCGCGAGGTGGCCCGGAACACCCCACGAGGTGGTCCCTATCGCGCCTGTGCAGCGCAGCGCCACGCGGCTGTCCGCCCGCGCCCAGCACCCACGGCGAGTACGGAAACTCCACGACCCGTGGTTGTGGCAGTATGTTCGGACGCAGCTGGCGGCGGGCTGGTTGCCCGAGCAGATTGCGGGACGCCTCCGCCGGGCGTATCCTGACGACATGCGAAAACACCTCTCGCCTGAGACCATCTATGTCGGTCTGTATGTCTTGCCTCGCGGAGCGCTGCGCAGCGAACGGTTGGCCGCGTTGCGGCAGGCACGCAAGGCGCGTCGCCCGCGGGCACGAGACAGAGAGCAACGAGGCCAGATTCCCCATATGACGCCAATCGCCGCGCGTCCCGCCGAGGTGGAGAGCCGCACGGTGCCCGGTCACTGGGAGGGCGCCTTGCTCAAGGGCGCCCGCAATAGATCGGCCGTGGGCACCCTGATGGAGCGACCCACACGCCTGGTTATCCTTGCCAAGATGAACGGAACCGATGCCACAAGTGCCCGCCAGGGCTTCACCAAGCAACTCCGGCATGTCCCCGCGATACTGCGGAAAACCCTGACGTACGATCGAGGCAAAGAGATGGCTGAACATGAACGACTGTCCACACGCCTTGCGATTCGCGTCTTCTTTGCCGATCCCCATTGTCCCTGGCAACGCGGTACCAATGAAAACTCGAATGGCCTGCTCGGTCAGTACTTGCCCAAGGGCATCGACTTGTCGGGCTACACCCAGCGGGAATTGAACGCCCTCGCGGATCGGTTGAACACGCGTCCACGGAAATGTCTCAACGTTGCGACGCCTCTGGAAGTGTATGCGTACGTGCGCCATCATTCGCCCGTTGCACTTGGAACTTGAAACTGCCCATTTTAATGTTTGTCAGTGGCGATGAATGTGCAGACTCAACCATGGAAAAGCGAAAGGGATCCGACGGAAGGTAAAGAACTCAACACACCTCTACAACCAGACTGAGTCATGAGACTGTGCGATCAGCTGAAATGTCTCTGCTTTAGGTCATCATGGTGTCGAACGTTTTGGTGGATAATTCTTGAACGCCTTGGCGAGCGCCTGTTCCGCCATTTGAAAATTCTTCTCTTTTGAATCTGTGAGCTCGCCGAGTGTACTGGCCCGCCAGACCAATTCTTTTTTCGCCGGGGTTACGAGGTCGACCACCAAAGATCCTTCTGTATATGTATAGGTGGTGACATCACTGTAGCCCGCGCCCCACCGATACCCTCCTACGACCGAACCTGTACTACGAACCTCCTGCACATCTTTGCGGCCTAACCAATAATAGACCAGGAGATCCGGATTGTCGCTCAATGCGACCTCTCTAAGTCCTTTGTTCGTGAGCTGTCGGCCGACCATTCCCTCCACCCGCTTGCGGACCAAGGAGTTGTCCAACAAGCCCCCCTGATTCACATCGGTCATCCCGGAGAACGCGTAGGTCCGGAACGTGCCGAAGTTTGCTTCAGGGTCGAAGTCGGTGCGCACGGTCGGCCCCGTGCATCCCAAGGTCGTCAGGAGTGCGAGCACGATCAGCATGATGCCTCTTGAACAGTTCATTATGAACACCTCACAAAATCCACGTAATGAATAATTATCGACAGCCCAGCAGTTGCCTTTCACTCATTATCCTTCGAGTTGCCTGCGACACACCTTCGGCAATCCCGACTATCTGATGCTATGGCACTCACACGCAGCCCTTCTCGTCTCGGCACCCCCCCTCTCACCCGTTTAGGGAGAGCCTGGGGAGGATTCACTGACCACCGGGCAACGTTATTACATGATACCCGACAGACTTGCAAGCCCGCTGTCTGACCGAACGCGATCGCTCCCTTCAGAGTCCCGGCGGTCCCATTCCTTAAGGTGCGTTCAAATACCTTGATCCACTTAAATGAATTCCTGTTTAACCATCAAGACCGATGTTCAGCATCTTCACCTGCGGCGCAGTTCAAAATTGGCAACGTACGGCATTGACTACCGCGGTGTTTCTGCTAGTGTTTTTTGCCTGCATTGGCTACTGCGGAATCCGGAATAATGTCAAGGAGCCTATTCATCCGTGTAGACAGCAAGGTACGCTGTCCGATTTCTGGAGGCCACTATCTGTCCGGTATTCCCTCTCGACTCGTGTCAGCGTGGCGCCGAAATGTGTATGCGCACGATTGCCTTTAAATCAACGAGTGTGCGGCCCCCCGATCTGTGGGATGGGCGGCGGCCTGGGCAAGACGCCACAGCCTCGACCGCCAGCCCTCCGACTGGCCGCGCGCTAAACATTGGGGGCCGTGAAACACCGCCAGCGTGTCATCGGGATTGTCGCGTGCTCGTACCGACCCCCTCACCTCATGGAATCGGCCTCGATCAGGTGCAATTTACAGACGCCGGCCTACTCCTGCAAGGCCGGCTGACATGCCATCTCCCTCATCCGAGGTGAAAAGAGCTCGGAGTTTTCGGGCACCTGCCATCCCCGACATTGCAAGGCGCACTTGCCTTTGGTATCGTCTGCCCCGCGCCGGAGCAGAACAGCAGGAGTTCGTGGTCTACCATGTTCTTTTGTGAGCCCACACACGTGTCTTTTCCTCGCTCGGAGCTCCATGCGCGTTCCACCATCGACTGCAGACCCTTCCGCCTGTGCGCCCTCGCACTCTTGCTTGTCGTCACGCTACTGGACGTCTCGTATGCCGCCGAACAGCGCACGAGTCCACCACCCACCGCTGCAGCGGAGGTGTCTCCATTGGCCCCAGTGACGCTGGACGGTCAGGTGCTGTTCAAGGTACGCGGAGTCAGTGCCTTTCCGGCTGAACAACGAGCCGGCCTCATCGAAGAGCGTCTGCGCGAGCTCGCTTCAAACACAAGCCTCCCGCTGGACTCCCTTCGAGTCGAGGAAGGAACGGACCGCTCCCTCGTCAAGTTTTCGGACGAGCTTGTGGTGATAGTTTTCGAAGCCGATGCAGAGATCGAAGGGGTATCACGCCAACTTTTGGCCGAGGTGTATCGAAACCGTATCAGGGCCGGGGTTGAGGCCTATCGGCGCGATAGGAATCCACCGATTCTCTACACTCACGCGCTCTATGCGGTGGGTGCGACTGCCGCGTTCTCGCTGTCCGTGTATCTTGTAGTCCTGACGTTCAGGCGCGTGGACCGGTTGCTGGGAAAACGATTCAAAGCGAAAGTGGAGGGACTGCACCTCAAGACCTTCCGGATTGTGGAATCGGAGCGGATCTGGACCGGTATCCGAGCGTCGAATAGGCTCTTGCGCACGTTACTCATCCTTTTTCTGTTGTTCGTCTACAGCCAGTTCGTTCTCGGCCTGTTTCCCTGGACCAAAGCGCTCTCGACGAGACTCCTGTGGCTGACTCTCGACCCGCTCCAGACCATGGGGCTGGCCGTCATCGAAGCGGTGCCGAACCTGATCTTCCTCCTCATTCTCGCAATCGTCATCCGGTACACACTCAAGCTGCAGGAGATGTATTTCACCGGCATTCAGCACGGTACGATCTCGCTCAGCGGGTTTGATCCCGACTGGGCGATGCCGACATTCCGCATTCTGCGATTGGTGACCATCGTCTTCGCGCTGGTCATCGCCTATCCGTACGTGCCGGGATCTCACTCGGAAGCATTTAAAGGGGTCTCGATTCTGCTCGGCGTCATTTTTTCGCTCGGATCGTCTTCGTCCGTCGCTAATACCATCGCAGGATACTCGTTGATTTACCGACGCGCCTTCAAAGTCGGCGACCGAGTCAAGATCGATCAACTGGTTGGAGATGTCACCGCGATACGGCTCCAGGTAACACACCTACGCTCGATCAAGAACGAGGAAATCACGATTCCGAATTCTACGATTCTGAACAGCAGCGTTACGAACTTCAGCTCGCTCGCGCGGGAACGAGGGCTGATCCTTCATACGACCGTGGGAATCGGCTACGACACTTCCTGGCGGCAGGTGGAGGCCATGTTGATCGAGGCGGCGCGGCGGACGGACGGGCTGTTGCAGAGTCCTCCGCCGTTCGTGCTTCTGCTGTCGTTGGGCGACTTCGCGGTGAACTACCAATTGAACGTCTATTCCAATCAGCCGCAGGAGAGTTCCAGACTGTATGCAGCGCTGCACCGCAACATCCTTGATCTCTTTAACGAGTACGGTGTGCAGATTATGAGCCCGGCCTACGTGGGCGATCCTGCCACACCTAAGATCGTTCAGAAAGATCAATGGTTCGCTCCACCCGCGAAGCCTGCGGCACCCACTCCCTCGCCGGATCCTTGATCCACATCATGTCCTGGTGCAGGACGGAATCTTGATTCGCGAGAGAACCGCCGATCGTACGCGCCAGCTTTTAGAGTCCGCACAGAACTCGAGTTCTTCTAAGCGACTGCAGCTTAGATTATCCCTCTTGCCTAGGGCACCAGACTCTATTGATCGACCATCAATCGAGCTCGTTCGTATAGCTGCGCTGCCCCCCTTGGGAGCGCGTCATGCCATCGCGTTTTTTGCAATAGGTTCAGTGTATAATTGTCTATGGAAGGGATCGTTCTATCACCACACCGGCAGCGTCGTCGGGCCCCTGTCAGCTTCGCTCAAATGTGCGCGATCGCGGTTACTCTCGCGTGTCTCGTGAGTGCGCCACTGGGCGCGCATGCTGCCCCGCCTGATCATCGATTTTCGCTGGAATTCGAGACCGGCGCCGTATGGCAATCGCGCAACGAGATTCACATTCCTGATAGTAGCGCGGGTACCCGCTTCGATCTGACAAATCTTCAAGGCAGCGGCCCGATAGCGCAGCGCCGCATCGAAGCTACGTGGACCCCTGCCCGCCGCCATTCGCTCCGCTTCGTCTATGCGCCGCTTCAGTTTTCTGGAGCAGGAACCTTCGGCTCCCCAGTGCTCTTCGCCGGGGGAACCTTTACTCCTGGCGTGCCGGTCGATTCCGAGTACAAGTTCGATTCCTATCGGCTGACCTATCGATATCTTCTGTACGAATCCCCTCGCCTGCGCTGGCGTGTCGGCGCCACTGCCTTCATCCGAGACGCCCGCGTCGAACTACGCCAGCAGGGAACCATCGCCTCCGATAGCAATGTGGGAGTCGTCCCGTTGTTGAGCACGAGCCTCGAGTATGACCTAACCCCTCGGTGGACCGCCCTGCTGGACTTCGATGGACTGGTCGCCCCTCAAGGACGCGCGATCGATACGGCCTTGAAAATCAGGTACGACGTGAGTGACATCTGGTATATCACAGCCGGCTATCGGGTCTTCGAAGGCGGGGTGGACAACGACCGCTTCGTCTTCGGCTGGTATAACTTCGCCGTGATCTCCCTCGGCGCACGCTTCTAACCTTGCACTTACATAGACAGGCGCTCCGACGAGCGGTCCGGACACGAGCAGTCTGCTGAAAAACTCAATATGTGTGCTTCGACAAGCTCAGCACGAACGGAAAATGTCAATAGTTTCAATGACCGCCTCGTTCGTCCTGAGGTTCTCGAAGGATGAACGAAGGGTTTTTCAGCAGACTGGTAGAACCTTCACAAGGTGCTACCCGACTTTGTATCCTCGTCCGCTCAGGCAGACCCCGTAGGCCCGCTTGAAGGTCTCCTCATTTTGCTTTTGCTCAGCCGCCGCCGCCTCGACAGACTGTCGGTACTCCATCTCACCACGGCGTCTCTTGGCTGATCCCATAAAAGCTCCCACGCCTGCCCCTATCGCTGCACCCTTTCCCGCATTCCCACCGATAGCCCCGCCGATGGCGCCGAGGGCGGCACCTCCCGCCGCGCCTCTCACGGCACCACCCTGCGGAGGAGGGGCAGCGGCCACCGTCGTCTGCTGGTTGGGATTAAACCCGGTTTGCTGTTGTGCCCACTTATAGCAGGTGAATTCGTCCTGCTCCTGCTGCTCCGGACTCTGACCCTTTTCAGGAAACACAAACAATTGTGCCTGCGCATTCGTCGACAAGGTTGCGAGTACCACCGAAAGCGCGAACGTCGACATGAAAAGTCTCCACATGGTTCCCCTCCAATATGTGTAACGGCTCTTCCTAAAGACCGCCATTTATTGCGTTTCTGGAATCCTGTAGGTCAGCTTTGGCCACCAGACGATCCCCTCGATCGCCTGACGGGCAGGAACAAATCCCTCTACGACGACTGCCGCGCGCGACTCCAGCTGCGAAACCATTTCGCCCTCACCGGTGATACCCGCAAACTTGCCGGTGCCGCTCTCTACCGTGAATGGCCCCCGACAATTCTCCATGTCTCCCTTGCAATTGAACCGGGCATACACCCGGTCGCCATCGATATTGGAGATAATACAGTGGCCCTGGGCGGATTTTGTCATGGTCTTGAGATTTCCTTCGACGGTGGCAGGGCACACGATTGAACCAGCGTGCAAGGCTCCTTTCGAATCCTCGACATACATCGTTCCTGAATAGACTGCCACCATGTAGGCCCGATCGTCACCGATCGGAAATACATAGCCTTGGCCGCCCCATGGGGCCATGGCTTTGATAGTTCCTTCTTCCGCCACGGCGCATCCTTCGAACGCGGCGAATGCTATGACGAGAAACGCGGCAACCGATAAGCCAGATACCCGAACGTTCTTCATAATCCCCCTCCCTTAGAATTTTGCGTCATGCTTGGCCGCAACGACTCTTGCCGTCTGAGTGTAATGGGTTTATGCATACTTGGCACATGCCTCAAGAAGTGGTATTGGATTGGATTGAGTTGAGTTCATTTTCAGGGAACCAAGAGATTTGCTGGATAACCAAATCACACTGCTCATGTGATTACAGGACCCGGTCCCCTCCGTTCACCCACGCCCGCTTGCTGTTTTGACCATCCACTGATCCTTCCCTTCACATTTACGAGACAGAAGCCCCTGCTTGGCCCGGCATGACCTTATTATTATCATGGACGAACTCTCGACTTCGAGTCGAGGGAAGGTCTGATTTATTCCTCTCGCGTGGTTCGCAAAGGGTCGCGCACCACGGATGAGGAGGCGCACCGGCGCCTGCGGGCATCAGCCTAACGGGTATGTGTGCGAATGGGGTCGTGGGCTGCCTGACAGTGGCCGAACCGCGATACGATGGTCTCAGATACCCGCATTCCGATACGAGGCTGACCTGGTTGGCCAACCCAGGAACAGAATTCTCAGCGCACACGTGAATTAATCAGGCGTTCCCTACTTGTTTGAGATGTATGTTTCCGTTTTCGCGATTTTCAGCAGTTGCCCCTGGCGAATACGGTCGGAAACCGACAGGCCGTTTGCCACGGCGATCTCCTCGTTACTCCATGCCGACCCAGTACGCTGTCTCAAGTCTTCGATCGATTCTCCGTCTCGGCCGGCAACGAGCCGGATTCGCGTTTCGGTAATGCCCGCCCGCTCCGACTGAGTGAGCAGCCTGAAGCTGCTCGCCACCTTCTCAAAGACCGGCTTCATCGCATCGAATTGCTTGGTCGTGGCCAATCCCCCGATTTGATAGATCAGCCCTCCATGGGCGATCCACGTCAGATCCAGCATCGCCTTGCCCTCGACGGAAAGCTCCGTGCGGGCGGCTGGCAAATCTCCGATTGTAGTGCGGCTCGTCCTCGACACAATATCCGTCCGCTCGCCGTTTTTCTCAAGCAGCCTCGCACCCTCGAGAGGATCGTTCCCCTCGGCGACAGTCCCAAGCACCACCACGGCTTCTCCGTTATCAACCACGGCGACAATTTTTCGAGGCGAGTTTTGGACCTTCCAGCCCTCCGGCAATTCGACAAAGAAATTCAGGTCCGGATGTTGGAAGGTCGAGCCCTGCACCACTCCGTTAGCGGCTCGCGGCCCTACTACGAGCCCGTCGAGCCGACGCATGAACGCCTCGGGCGATGCACTGATCGGTTCCCGCGAAACCCTGGTAAGGCTCTTCGGATAAGCGGCGGTCTTCGCTGCTCGATCATCGGTCGGAGGGTGCGTATCAAAAAAACTCGGCTTTCGCTCCGTCTCCTGACGTAAGTGAACTTCACGGTTCAGGGAAGTCAGCAACTCTGTCAGGCTGGCAGGATCCCAGCCGGATTGGGCCACCATGTCCTGCCCTACCCGATCGGCTTCATTTTCCTGCCTGCGACTAGTAGGGTGAAAAAATGATGCTCTGCGTCAGTTCCCCGACGCCGCCGATAAGGTTTCCTACGAGTGGGCTCACCAACCCAGCGAGTCCAGAGGCGACACCAAACAGCACGGCGAAGGGCCCCCGCTTTGAAATGGTCCGCACGCTGTGCCGGGCCGCCACGTGCCCGATTTCATGGCCGACGACGCCCGCCAGCTCATCTTCAGAATTCGCCAGCGCCAAGATTCCCCGACTCACATAGATATGACCGCCGGGTAGAGCAAAGGCATTGGGTTCCGCCTTATCAACCACGCGGAACCGGTAGTCGAGATTAGGGCGGGGGGACGCATCGGCCAGTCGTCTACCGAGCGTATTGAGATAACGAGTGAATTCCTCGTCCGGCACGAGCCCCATCTGCCGCTCGATTTTTTCCGCTTCCTGCCCTCCGAGTTTTATTTCCAGCTCTTCCGACACCAATGTCAATTCAGGACGCCCACTTACCGGATTCACCGCGCACCCAGAAGCTTGCAGCAGGAGTAGAGCTACGAAGATCACCTGAGAGAGCGATAGGGTATACAGCACCATAAGTCGTCCTCGATGTTACAAGCGCTATCCGATTTCAAGGGAACGCATGGCTGGAAGGCAACTGGCATTCTGATAATCACGCCCTATGAGCGATGACTCATTGGGAAGGCTCGAGTTCAGCCGTATATTGTGCTCCGTCTTTCATGACCCCGATGATGCGTAGCATGCGTGAACCGTCCGATACCAATAAGGAGCCGGTGGCAGTACCGCGCTCGGTCGTCACGGTCAGCTGGCCATCAGCCAACGTGAATTGTCCTCGCCCGCTTAACACGCCGATCGTTCGATAACTGGCAAACTCGTACCGGCCGTCGTCCAGGATGGCCACGCGCACCCAGTCGTCCTTGCGCGACTTCGGGTGGCTGACCATGATCCCGGCCCATTTGCCGGCCACCGCGCCAAAGGATTCGATGGATTGAGGGGTCCACTCTTGCTTCGGCGCGGGAGCAAGTGATTGACAACCTTGGGCCACCAGAGCCAATAGAGTCAGCCCAATCAGCACTTTCGCTGTTCGAGTAGTTTCCACCATATTCTTTCGATCCTCCGTCCGGCGTTTATCCCGCAACCACATCTCAGTGAAGAATCCCTTCAACTAAATTGACTGGCATCAAAGTAAACCCAATCGAAAGATGCCTAATCGATCAGGCAGACTTCCTTGGGATACGGCAACCAGATCTTAAATGAAACGAGGTCTCTCAGGCCACGCGGCCCCGAGAGTAATAGCATTGCGACACAGAGTCAATCGCTCGCGTAAGCCGACTCAAGTTGCAGGAAAGGAACCGTACCGTGTAAGAGAGTGTCGTGGCACAGGCTGATTCCAGCGATCGTATTCCTCGATGGCGCACGATCATCTTCGTCCTTTCCGGAACAGGCCTCCTGTTGGCTACGCTTGTGCTCTACATACAAACGCAGCACGCCTTCAAGCACCTGATCGTTCCGCTCGTAGAACGATTCATTCCGGGCCAACTGGAGATTCAGAACGGCTCGATCAGCTTCCCTGCCGGCGTTGACCTGACGGCCGTTTCGTACCGTGTTCCAGAAACCGGTCTTTTCATTCAGAGCGATCGGTTTCTTCTTCGTGTTTCTGCGATAGCCCTGGTCCGGCACCGCGAACTCCTGATAGAGGACCTCATCCTTGAGCGTGGCGAGGTACGAATCACAAGGGAGTCGAAACCGACAAGCGGGACCGACCTGCAAACCGAGGCATCGGGAAACGAATCCATGCTGCTTCTACCGGGGACCGTTCAACGGCTCCGCGTAAACGGCCTGAGCATTTTAATCCAAACGGATAGCCGTACGTTCACCGCGAGTAACGTAGCTCTATCGATGGAGGCGATTGGACCGGGAAAGACCGGCACCATTGATCTGCACGGAGACGTCACCTACGAGGATCTCACGAGCAAGGCTCGGTGGAATGGGGACGTGCTTGTCAACGGCACCATCGAGCAAACTCCCGCTCGTGACCGCATCACGTGGAATGCAACCAACGAGGTCATACTGCAGGAATGGCCCCAATCTCGATCGCCGGCAGGCTCCAAACCGATCACGATTCATCATTCACTATCCGGTACTTATGATGTTTCTTCCGCTACGGTGAGCAACAGCTCATCAGTTGATGCTCGGTACGGGTCGGACCTTCTGAGTGAATTCTCTCTCGAATTCACAAGGACTGCGCGCCCTGGCGGCGCCATCATGGATGTTGGGCTAGAGATCAAAGAGTTGGCCGCCGAGGCGCTCAATCTTGCGCTGCCGGAAGAGGAGTCCATCCGCATTCGTTCCACCCATTTGGGCGGACATGCCAATATTCACGCGGAAGGCGATCGTTACACGACGGCATTCGCGATGACGGGCCGACACTTACAGGCGGTGTCCGGTGCCAACGCGACGCCGCCGCTTGATATCGAGATCCAGCAGGCCGGGGCGGCTGATTTTGGGGCCAACGTCCTGAGCATCGAGAGATTCCAGTTGCGGGTGGTTGAGAATGACGAGATTCGTCTCATGGGAGACATAGGACGCCCGTTACGGATCAGCTTAGGCCGGGACGTTGCCGATTCAGACCATGTCGCTGTGAAGACCACTCAGGAAAGTGAAGGGACGCTGGCGGTCAGTCGTGTGGATATTCTGACATTGCGGCGATGGTCGCGAGTGTTTGGTGTGGATACACTTCAGGAGATCCACGCCGGACAATTCAACGGTACCCTAACTCTTTCCAGCGGTCGCAATGGTCGGGCAATCAATGGGAAGGGAAATGTAACCTTGTCGGATGTGGTGATAGCCGGTTCGGACAACCGCGCGACAATGGAGCCGATCACATATGCGCATGAATTTCATGGAACCGTCATCAATCTGGCTACTCTTCAACTGGAATCATACAGGCTTACGGCTACGGTGAAAGGCCGCACCAACGGTGTCGTCCGCCTCTCCGGAATGATCGATCTCAAAGAACCGATGAGCAACTCGGTGATCAAAGGATCGCTCAATCTCGTGAGCTTGCCGGGGCAAACATTGAATCCCCTCCTCGCACGATGGACCGATGCACGATTCGCCCATGCCATATTCAGCGGGACCGCCGACGTCGACATGAGCGGAGGCGTTGTCGGATGGTCGATTGACCTCAAGGGCCGTCGGATCAGTCTCCGCCTTGCCGATACCACGCGAGCCACCAGTCCCACGGATCTGACAATGACACAAGCCGGACGCTTCGATAAAAACACCGGCGTTCTTGAACTAAACACGCTCAGGCTTCAGGAATTCGAGAGATCTCGCCCCATCGTCACGGTTGCGTTGGATAATCCCGTTCGCCTTACCCTCCCGGGCCAAGGCGCTGATCGGACATTGCCCCGCATGGAGATCCCAGCCGTAGTTCTTACACTCAACGTCTCCCGTCTCGGAATCGAACAACTCAGACCACGCCTCTCGCTCTGGAAAAGTACGGCATTGGACCATGTCCAGACGGGTGTCATCGATGCGCGTCTAAAAATGGCCTGGACGGATGAGAGTTCTTCCGCCGCCATCACCGGAGCACTCACGATCGGCAACCTTCGTATGAGTCAGGGAGAGCTGCGCATCCGCGAGGCCTTGCAGCTCCACACCACCTTCGATGCCATCGTAAAAGACCTCTCTGTACTCCAGCTGCAGAAGATGAATATCCGGACCCTGGCCGGCTCCGCTCTCATCGCTGAAGCCGGCATGAAGGGCTCAGCCAATCTGAACGATGCGTCCTTGGACCTTGCTGTAACGTTCAACGCCGGGAGTTTGCCCGCCCTTGTTTCCAAGATCGGGGTGATCGATGACCAGCAACTCAACATATTCGCGAGCGGGAACATTATGGCAGATGGACAGGTGACAACCCTAGGGCGGGACCGACCACTCTCAGTGCAGGCCACAGTGCATTCTCGTCATCTCCAGTTTCAACCCCAACCACGGCTCACTCTTGCCTATGCGCTGCTTGCCCGAGGCGCACTCGAAATAAACGCGGAGCGGACAGCGATCGAATTTAAACCTGTCGACCTGACACTCGAAGCCGCAGGGAAGCCGGCCGGCTCGGTGACGCTCAACGGTACATGGCCGATCGCACCGTCCGAAACAGAGGCCTCCGTCCACCTCGTCGCCAAAAATCTCGATGGTGGACCGCTCGCGGAACTGTCCGGCTCGCTCCCCGGACGAATTCCGAGCCCGTTGCCTGTCGATGCCGACGTCACGGTTGCGTTGGATGCCCATACCGGACGTCTCATCTTGCGCGGGCTGGAAACTATTGGACCGATGCGCGTCGCTCGTACAGACGGCGGCCCAGAGGTTGCCACGCTTCGCATCGAACATGATGTGATCCGAGGCCCCAACCAGATTCAGATAGACAATCTCCGGGTCACGGCAAACCGTCCTCGAGGTGTTCCAGACGACATCACGACTACAGGCCGCATAGGGCTCAATCACAGCCGCGGAGGGCGATTCACGGGCCATGTAGCATCGCTCGATGCGGGATGGTACGCGGCCTTGTTCTCGAATCCGAAGTCTTCTCTGCCGCCCGAAAGCCCTGCACCATCGGTGAAACAGCCGGCTGGCCAGGAGGCGTCATCACACGGAGCCACTGCGTTGATGGGCTTCGATATCGACCTCTCGATCGACTCCATCTCGCATGGACCGTTGAAGATCGGCCCTGGTCGTCTCACCAGCCAAGGCGCCGAAGAGCAGCGACACGTGACACTCGAACCAACCGGAGTCGCCGGGGGACGGGTGGAAGCGGCACTGGACATCGACGCCCGAAAAGAACTCCCGGAAATCCGATGGTCCGGCAAGGGCCAGGACTTGAGCGTGGAAACAATCCTGGCGGCACTGTCCCCTGGCCAGGAACCGGCCCTCAAGGGCTCCGGCTCGTTTGAAACCTCCGGGAACGGTGTCCTGGCAGATGGCCCACTCAGGGATCATCTCACGGGCACCGCCGAGATCACGATCGCCAAGGGCCAATTCATTCAGTCCAGGGCCCTGAGCTTTCTCGCCAAGTACACGAAGATTTCTGAGCTCGAACAGATGGGCTTTGATCAATACCGGAGCACGTTGCATTTCAGCAATGGAGCCATCACGGTTGACCAGTTGTCCGTGACTGGTCCAATCGCCTCATTTGATGGGACTGGTTCCATCGCACAAGACAACGCCATCGATGTGCGGATTTTCGCGAAAATCGGTCCCTCGCTCAGCGCACGTATCAAGATTCCCTGTATGTCAGCTCTGTTGGCCACAGCGGATGGGTTTACAACCCTACCCTTTGCTTTGCGGATCACAGGAGCAGCCGACAGCCCTAAATATGGTATCGACACGGCGGCGTTAGATTATGCGAAAGGACCAATGACGGGCCTCGTCGGCACAATGAAGTCCCTGCTTAGCGGTTGTCGCGAGGACAGTCAGGAAAGTCTCTCAAAATAAACGAGGTCGGTCATCGCTCATCGGCCGCTACTGAATCTGCTCTGTGGGTCGGCACTTCGCCGGCAGTCGTCCACGTCACTTCGAGAAGAGCGACTTGGGAAACAAGAACGCAATCTGGAATCGCAGCGACCAATCCGGGCCGTTGTCTGGACGAACCACGTTGGCAAATGCAGCAAAACCAGCATTCACCGGAAGCTTCCCAACCCGGAACACCTTGCCGAACCCGCCGCCGATCGGAACGGTCCACTTATTCCCGCTACCCGCTTCCCAATCCGCCGTGATGATGGGCGCGGAGGTCAGGTACCAGCCGTCAGGCAAGTTGTAATTGAGAAAATATTGCGTGAGAAACTGGTTCACGTCAGAACGCTTGTCGCTTCCGGCAAACGACCACACATTTTGGACAAGAACCCCGATCACCCAAGGACCGGATCGCGTCAGCACGACGGCCGATGGGCCGGCCGCCCACTGGCGTTGACTCACGGCAGAATCAGTCCCGGTAGGCAACAGCAGCGCCGGACCGACTCCCCAGGTCACCGCTCCCGATTTTGAGGGAGACAGGAATGCCGACAAATTGATGTCGCCCAAGCCCCACGTATCGTCGTGGGTCGTCCGGATGTCCGGCTGTTTAATGATCGGTGCGATCGTCCTTGTGATGAGATTCCAGTCCTTGGTCAAGTTGAAGGGGACGACCGGTTGGATATTAAGGACATTCTGCATCCGGTTGTTCGGACCGAGTCCGAAGTTCATGTTGTTCTGGAACGGCAGGCTGATGAGATCGGCGACAGGATTCTGCACTTGCTTGGCAAGATCCGAGTTGCCGTTACCGGTCTCCCCATCTTGAGCCAGCGCGCCTTGCCCGATCATGAGAAGCAGCACAATGGCAAGACCGGCGCCACCTACCCTCATGAGCACGCATCTTTTCCAAAGCGCATTCCTTTGAGTCAACATAACAATCCTCTCTCCGCCGGAGTTCCTGCCGGAGCGTTAGAATGCACCTTCAATCCCAAGAAAGAAATTCGTGTTCTTGATACCGTCAGATTCAAAGCTTTGCTTCCGATTCGATCGCTGGAAGCCGGCAAAAGCCCGCAGATGATCGGTCAACTGCCGCACCAGGATCACCTCACCCTGTACGACGTTTTCATGCGCGCCCCGTCGCTCGTCGCCGACGATCTCGCTGGTCCAATTGTTCCGTTCGTAATGGACCGCGGTAATGAGAGACATCCGCTCCGTGAGCTCGATATCGAGATCCACGCTTGCGAAGTGATTGGCATAGGAGATATCGTCCTCGAACACAGTCTGCTGGCGACCATCCGCCAGTCCTCGCTCATAATGATAGGCAAGCCCAAGGGTCACTCGCTCCGAAATGTGCCAGTTGAGATGGGGGCCGATCGTCCAAAAATTGGTATCGCGGTGGGCAAATGTCTCGTTGTATCGTCTGAGGCCATACCGGCCGAGCAAGCGCACTTCGATATCGTGCGTGAGGTTCCGCTCCAATCTCGCCGACCAGATATGACTCGTGACCGTTTCACCCGCTAATCCTTCTGCGCCGGGTAAACGGTTCTCGTTGTCTCCCAAGAATAGGTTAGGGGCGTAGTAATATCGCAACCGAAGACGTGTTGCCTCCGTAAAGGCCTGAACGGCTTGAATCCGGACGGTGCCGTGGCCGTATTGGGTGTTATCCGCGAAGACGAATCCCTGTCCACGAAGACTCAACTCCGTGGTGCCTAGCGAATTGTTAAAGGATTTCCCGATGGTCACGTCCGGCTCGAAGACGACATCCGAGCCTTTGTTGGTCAATCTGGTATCCAACGCCGGTTGCGTGGGGTCGCCATCACGGCTCAAGCGACGAGTGGCCGAGAAGATACCGACGTCGTCTGTGTAGAAGAGGATAGCTCGGCCATCAACGCTCACCCCCTCCAGCGCGAGGCTCTCATGTGTCGAGCCCAGTGCCAGAGCACCTCCGAAGAGCACCACAATGACTGCTTTGCGGATCGATACCGACAGCCTATTCATGACCCTATCTTCACCCCAGCAGAGAGCCAACGGGCAGGTTCAGCAAGGGGCAATGAATCTTGCTCAAGACCCGCTCTGAGTGGCTGCCGCGCAGGGCATCCAGAAACCCGTTCCGGCCGTTGGTCGTCATGACGACCAGACCGGCTTCTGTTTCCGTCGCAGACTGCACGATCGCTTCCACAACATCTCCTTCTCTGACGATCGTGGTCCAGGTCCATCTACCGTCTCGGGGCGTCTCCACTGTCGGGATATCACCCGACTTTCCGACGTGTAGAAGCGTGACAGTGCCGCCGGCGAGTCCTAACTCGTCGGTGATGCGGCGTACCGCTTCAATCGCCGGTTGCGGCGGCGGTTCCTGGGCGATCGGGATCAGGATGCTGGCAAGGGAAATCGACCCGTCCTGACGCGACACGAAGCCTTGTTGGCCTTCAGGGATAAAGAGCGTCATCGCGCCGGCACCTTCCGAGATCGGCTGAGCAACGGAAGTCTGCAGCCATCTCATGCGCCCTTCCTCCTGTCTTGCGCCGAGCACGATCAAATCCGTCGGGTTGGATTCGAGATACGTCAACACAGCGCGCACCGGATCCCGATGAACCGCCATGACCTTCCTAACGTGGATGCCCAGCTTCGTCACATCGGCCCGTCGGCTGCCGGGAGGCAGCAGCCCCCAACGCTCCAGCATCGGCCGCACTCCGGCGAGTTCCGCCCATTCGGCATTCCCGTCAGAAGCCACGTGCATCATGTCCAGACCCGCCTTCCTCAGCAAGGCGATTTTCAACGCGTGCGCCAAGACCACTTCACTACTCGGGGAAAAATCAGAAGGATGGAAGACGTTGCGGACGCGTACCTTCTCAACCTCATCCTGCTTCTCTTGTGTAGCCACAGCCACTCCTCTCGACTACTGTTCATTGTTCCAAAAACGCTCGGATTGCACCCTCGTTTTGCATGACCACTTTTTCAGCGGCTGTCAGGACAAGATCGCGATCACAGGTCGATTCCAGCCAGAGACGGGTGACAATACCGGCGAGCCGCTGCCCGACATCTCTTGGGGATGTCCAATTGATCTTCTCCTTGCGGCAAGAATCTGGAAGATCACTAAGGTCCTCCGCCCATTGCGCATCCGTGTGCCTGAGACGGATGATGGAAATCCGTTCAGGCCCCGGCACGATCTTGAGTTGTTGTGCCAGAAACAGGAAAAAGCCCCGATAGGCCAAGGACCGTTCTTCCATGATGCTGGGAATCCTGGAGTAGTCGTAGTTGAAGATCGAGAAGGCGTCTTGGCGCTTATCCAACTCCTTCCCACCGATTTCAAACGGAAAGGAGCTGTCGATCAAGATGATAAGAACACGGCGAAACCGGCCTTCCTCCATACCCCGCAACAACATCATCAACAATGATTCGCCGCCGGTATTGTCGGACATGCCTCCGTCCCCCACGTGCCAATACCGCTCCTCCTTCGAGTCCATGAGACTGATCGGCCCGATGACCGGGGGAAACGACATCGATGCGGCAACCGAGGCAGCCACCTTGGTTGCGCACAGGTTCAGATGCAGATCTTGGGGGGCATCGTATTTAACTGCTCCGCCCGCATTTGGAGATTGGCTTGGTACCCCGGGGACACCGCAGTGGTTGAAGCTCGGCTCACCGCCTCGGCCCAATTAAATCGAAGCTGTTCCCGGGGTATCGTGCTGAGAAGAAACCGGCGCCCATCGTTATACAACGTCGTATTGACCAACAAACGAGGCGCATCTCCTCGTTTTTCCCGTTCAGCCTGTTCGCCAAACGTCTCGACCCCGAAATAGTTTTCCCCGAGAATCTCAGCCAGCGACTTTGCGACAAACGCTGGATTGACCCATCGCCACTTCAGAAGATTCCTGCGAAGCAGAGCCCCTTCATAATCACGGGACATCGCTACCTTGAAGTCGGAGAAGAACTTCTTATAGTTCCCCGTGACCTCACCCTGCGCATCCAGCATCGGAATACTGCGGGTCGGCTTCTTGAGTACATAGTAGGCGGAGGCCAGGCTGCCGCCGGAGACGCTTGAGATGTAGGACACCCGATCGAGTACCGGTAGGCCATCCGCTCCAACCTTGAGCTTCGCCAACTCCTCAAAGGCGCCGGATGCAAACAGGGCTGCGCGGCTCCCTCCACCTGAGACGGCCAATCCAATCACCGTATCCTCGCTGTTGACCGGCATCAGGCACGGAAGAGGATCCGGGGTGGCGGGAAGAGTGTATACAGGCGCCGTGAGACAGCCGGAGAGGCCTACAAGAAACAGCACACAAGATGAAGCTGCGATACGCACTGCGGCTCGACGGGATCGCGCTCCACCGATGGTTGACCTCACCTCATTCACCTCGCAGGACAAGGGGCAAGTGCCTCCTGCGCAGCGACCAGGCGGAGGGTCGGCCCGGTTCTATGGTGTGCGTCCTGCGTCCGGATCTTCTTCACCGACCGACACCGATTGCGTGCCATTCTTTTCAAAAGGCTCATGAATCAACAAATCGAGCACCTGATTCAAGGGGGTATACTTCGATCCCGTTTTCCTATTCAGCAAGTCTGATAACATGCTGCCAAACGTAACCCGGGCCACATCCTCCATAAACATAGGATCCTGAGTCACCGCCTCGCTCTGCAGGTTGGTCTCTGCTGCGGACGACCAAATGAGTTCACCGCTTTGGGTATCCCACAGTTGCAGGGACAAGCGCATCGTAGCCGAGCGGGTTTGCGCGGCCAAGACGTTGACCGCGGGGACGGTCCAACGGTCTGTCATGATTTGCTGGAAGAATGCCAAGCGTGGCTGAAAAACGTAGCGAGCGCCAAGAACTTCGCCCATTGCTCGAAGGCTGTCACGGTCCAGGACATGGCTCAGTTCGGCCCCCGAACGCATGCGCTCATACTGACCGGCAAATCCGCTCTTGTTAATCGCACTGATGGCCTGGCGTTCGCTCACAATCGACCAGTTCGGAGCCACCTTGTGGATGACGTCAACGAGATATTGCCCCATACCCGCTTCGTTTCCACGAAGGCTCGCCACGGAGAGCGGCGTCAGAACGGCGACCGTTTCTTGCGGCAGGCTGGCCGCTTCTGCCGACGTAGAAAGGGCAGTCGACGTTGTCCGTACAGTCCATCCATACAGACCACCTGCGCACCCCGTCGTGAAGAGGAGCAGCATAACCCCTGACCAGATTCCCAGAAGGCCGACCATCTCAGAGGCTTTGGTTCGCATGAGTATCCTGCATTCCCCTCTCGCAGGGTGGACTGCCTGCTCAGTCCACCCTGCGTCATCACTACGTAGAACTAATAGACAAGCGGAATTTGGCCGGCCAGCTCGAATTTGATCAGAGCGCGAACTTTGTTTTCGATCTGGATGTAGCGGGCCGTCTTGGTGGCCGACAATACCTTGCCAATTTTTTCAGCATAGGTGCGCTTCAGTTTCACTTCCGTCTCGTCGATCGCCAACGCTTCGTTCAACAATTTCTTGGCGGTGTCCTCTTTGATCATGCCCTTACCGTCATTGTAGGCGGAGGCATAGTCGGCGATGGCTTTCCCGAGCCGATCATTTAACTGGTTCAGGTCCATCTGATACCCATCGTACAAGGGCCAAAACTTCTTGGCTTCGGCGTCCGTGAGTTCCATATTGCCGGCGACGAGCAGTTTCTTGTCCGCCTTCAACTTCTCTTTCAGGATCTCCATATTTGTATCCGAAGCGGCGCCACCCCCCTCCTGGGCCAGCACGGGAGACGCGGTGAATATGAATAAGGTACATACAAGGACTGCAAACGATCGCATGGTCGAACCTCCTTGAGTGTGGTGTAAAATTGACTCGTTTGATTCTGGTTGGTCCAATTTGATACGGCGATATGCGTGACACGGAATAAGATCCACCCAACGTTTCCTGAATGTCGAGGTCTTGAATTGCTGTTCCTCAGAGAAGTGCGAACCGGGAACCGGCCGAGCGCCTGAGGGACCGAACAGCTGATCGTTCGAATAGTTTCACATTTACAATTCAACACCGATTTCTTAGCATGGTGCGACGACGCCTCCGGCTGCATCCAGATGCACTCGTGATTCCAGAGCCATCATGCTGAACAGAATTCTTCCGACGATATTGTTTTTGACCGGTCTCCTGCTTCCTCACCCCCTCCAGGCTGCGACGAATCTCGCGATTCCGAAACCCACCGATGTCCTCCTTCCTCCGCCACCGCCCCCGACACTCGCCCCCTCCGTCGTCAACCTGACGATTGGCAGATCGCTCTGGGAAATGAGAGCGGCCGTGGAATCGTCGATTCCGGTCCATCATCGGCATGAAGAGGAATGGATCCCGGGCAAACGTCAACTTAACGGGATGCCCTTCGAATATCAATACTACATCTGGAGAGGACCGGTACAGTTCCGCATCGAGAACGACCGGCTCATCACCGAATTTCCCGATATGCGATATCGCGTGCGTGTCCGCCTGAAAGAGTCCAACGGAGTCGCGCAGATTGCCGAATGTGGATATGGACCCGATGCACACATGCGTCTGAGGCTCGAAGCATCGTCGGAGGTGCGCTGGAGTGAGGGTTGGGTCATCCATACCGAGACACGGTTCGGCCGCCCACAATTCGGCGAACCCTGCCGCTTGAGTCCGATCGACCTCGACGTGACCGAACTCCTCAACGATTGGCTCAACGAGCGGTTACCATCTCTTGCCACAGCCATCGACCGGACATTTCTTCAGCAGGTCGACGCGAAAAAGCGGGCTCGGATGATCTGGGAGTCACTCCAGGAACCGCTGGAACTCAATGCTGGAACCTGGCTGATGTTTCGTCCCCAAGGCCCGCAGGCCGGCTCGCTGAGCTTCGACCACAACGAGTCGGTTCGCACCGTCGTCAGTATGACGTTCGAGCCGATGATCGTCGTCGGGGCAAGACCACAGGTCGATCCACGCCCGCTTCCGCCGCTTCAAACAGGACCGACCGCGCAGGAAGGGTTTCACCTGGCCGTGCCGTTGCTCGTTCCTTACGAGACATTGAACGATCGGTTGGCAACGGAAGTCGTCGGAGAAGAAATCGTTCCTCCGGTGGGATCTCCCATCCAGATCACCGGCATTCGCACCTATGGGAGTGGGGACGCACTCATCTGTGAAGTCACCGTGAAGGGAGGTGTGAACGGCAAGCTCTATCTTCAGGGAAAACCGGCCCTCGCGCCCGATGGGCGCTCGTTGGAGTTACGCAACTTCTATTTCACGATGGAGACGTCCAATCTACTCATGCGATTGGCCAATCGCACGATGTACGACACCATTCGCGACACAATTCTCCCCTACACGAAAATCGATGTCTCAGGCCGGATCGAAGTACTCCGTCGCCGCATCGAACGGCACATGAACCATGATGTGGCCGAAGGCGTCTGGATGGAGAGCACGGTGACCAAACTCGTTCCTCACCGTATCTACCCGGTCAAGGGGGGAATCGCAATGCAACTCCTCATCGACGGCACCCTGAAGATCAGTCTCGAGTAATTCGCACACCGCAAAACGCGTCACGCCTGTATGACTCATGGATCATCGTGACATGCCGGTCCTTCGTCAGGTCGCCCGCCTCCGTTTTTCGATGACACTCAGAAAAAGAAATTGAAGGATATCCCGAACACATTGCTGTGCGCCGGTTCGGACCGAGAGTCCTCTTGCCGGAGGTAGTACAGATCCAAGATGAACCGTCGGATAGGAATCTCGATGCCGACGGAATAGCGGAATCGGTTGATCGCGTCGAACCGCGTGTCGTAGAACAGTTCGGCGGACACATAGGGAAGCCAGGCATATCGGTCGAAGAGCACAATCGATCGTTCGAGGCGAACCCGATTGCGGTACCGGGATGAATAGACCCCATTGATGAACCGGAGGTCTCCCCGGCTCCGGTCGACCAGCATGACGCCGCCGGGTAAAGGAAATCGCGCCGTCATCTCCAGGATAACCCGATGCTCCTCGAACGGATCATCACTGGTAAATTCTCTGCCATACCGATAGCCCACGCGAAACCACAGGTACTGATAAAGAGTGCTATCGGGCAACAGGCGAGGGCGCAGGATCGGAAGCGCCCCAATGTCCAGATGCGCTCCGACTTGGCCGTCGCTGTAATCGATGTCTCGTGCCCGGACGAACGCGCCCAAGAGGTGGAGCCGATACCGGTCGTCTATTTGGTGAAAGAGGTTGACCTCCGGCCAGACATCGGTGCGCGTATCCCCGATCGCAATGCCACCCCCACAGAGCGTGAGCCCCATCGCGATAATCGCCACCCGGATTGTTCCGACGACCGTTGATGGCGCGGGCCTATTGAGCCGATCAGTGGACAGCCTATCGACTTGCAGCGGGCTTTCGTTCGCTGGAGGTCTTTTCATAGGGAAACATCGTTTTCCAATCGTCCTTCATGCTCACCACCACCCAGCCCCGGCTCTCTGCCTCGTCGAGCCCACAATCCAACCTGCCGATTGAAGACTTCCGATCATAGGCATATTCACACTCCGCATCCCCGTGATGAACGAAGAGCCAAAACCGCGGACCTGGCCCTGAGGTCGTCCATTCCAGCATCTGAAAATCGCCGTCCGAATTCCCGAAGGCGGCAATCGGCCGGCGGCCGATATGTTGCTGGATACCGACCGGCTTGCCGGCCTTGTCGTCGATGAAGTTGAGTTCCGGCAATCGCAGGAGCACCGGCTTCCCGTCGCGGACCTCGTACGTCGTCTTGATACTGCTGCCGATCCCTTGAATTCAGTTGATCGTACGTTCACGTTCGCGCCGGTTCACCTCGTTTCAACATCATCCCGAATCACTGCGCGGGAATCGTAATCAACGGCAGCCCCCGTTTCTCTCCGGTGTCTGCCAACGCAAAGATCAGCAGAAGGAATGCGAATGCCTGCTTGGATTTGAGGTCGCGATCATCGATCCAGAACCACTGGTCGCGATACCGCACGGACAGATACGCATCCTTGACTTTGTCAGCTGAACTGTGGATGTTGAAAAACCGAATGGTTCTATTTTCGCCTGTGTATTGAGCCAATCCCGGGGTGGCACGGCCTTCCATGATGTGCGATTCGGGAAGGTCGGCTTGTCCTCCGACCTCGCTCATAATCTGGATGAGCGAACGCGTCTGGACCGCGATTTCCCGCTTTGATGCCGCAGTCGGCCCAAAGACTAGGTGAAATTCACGCTCGGATGCATCCAAACCCAACAATTCCCGAGCTTCCCGGGAGAGTTCCGCGTCTTCGTCTGAAATGCCTTGCGTTCGAAAGAAGAGAAGATTCGTGACCTCTTTTTCTTTGCTTGTTTTGATTCGGAAACCCAACGCTCCGCTCACTTGAAGCTTGCGGATAATTTCCAGGACGCGGAGAAATTTTGGATCTGCCGCTCGATGCATCGCCCTGCCGAAGCTCTGATTCATCAGACCGTTGATCGACTCCAGGCTTGTAAAGAGAATGACGTCGGCCGGCCAGCCCGCAAGGATGGAAGAGAAAATCTGTTCCGGCCTGATCGGTGTCATGATCCCGCGGATATACTGATCGCCGGTCAGAGGGGCATAGGTAATGGTCGGACGGTCGATGTATGTCCCCTGGACTCCGGCGTTGAAAAGATCCCCGATCGGCGCCGTCGGCGACGCGCCAGGAGCCACAGTGCCACCGGCCTGAAGCGTCGTTTGCAGTTGGTACCCGCTCACGATATTGGCCACATCGACGAAAATGGGCGGATCCATGTACCGTAGCTTCACGATGTTCAACAGCGCCTGGTGCTTCCATGATTCTGCGAGCGCCGAACTGTAATCGAACCGGTCCCTGGGAAGCGTGGTCGGGCCAATACTGGAGCACGCGGACACCAGTACCGCTGCCACCATTCCTAAACACGCTCCACGTGTCCGTATCATGTCCCTCCTCCTTAGCTGTCGCGATCCCCGCTTCGGGAGGCGGACACCCACCGGTATGGCAAGCCTCATGTCCCCCATGCTTCAAAACATCCACCCGAAATCGAACTTAAACGTCGTGAACCCGATGGGGTCAGACGATGAAAAATCGATCCACTGCTGCCTAACGCCCGCGCGGAGAAGCAGCACGTCGGTGACATCCCATCGCACGCCTCCTCCGACCCCGTAGCTCAAGTAGACCCCGCCCTTGGTTGGCTGCACGACTCCACACACGTACCCGAACCACGGATCCCAAATACATCCGGGGACCGGAGGACCGGCGGCGATATCCGTAATGATGTTCGATCCGCTGACATTCGAGTCGAAGTAGGGGGTGAGACGACTTTTGAGAAAGTGAACGGTCCCCACGAGACCGAACGTTCTGTTCTCAACGGATCCGGTTTGAGAACGAGCCGCTGATGGATTGGCAGGACTTGGTTGGATGACTGCCTGGTAATCAGGATTGTCCATGAAAACAGGCCCCCGATATTGAAGTGCTCATTGAAGTTATACCCGAACTGGAACCCAAGCCCCACGGCATCGTCTATGTTCGCTGTGGTTCCTCCCTCGAGCTTGAGATTACGTTCAAACGTGTATTGCGGACCAAGCATGACTTCCCAACGTCCACTGCGATAAGACTCGCCCAGTCCGGCCGCATCCGTGTCAGCCGGAAGCGCGGCGATCCCTAGGCACAGAGCGATGCCTCCTGCCGCTGCGATTGCGCCGCAACGTCTGCGATTCCGAATCCTGTCGATTACCTGTGTCATGTAGTAGCTCTCCGTACTGTCACAAAATGTGTTATCGACCTGCAGCTGGTTCTCTTTCGCTGACGGCCTTTTCATAGGGAAACACCGTCTTCCAATCGTGCTTCATGCTCACCACGACCCAGCCTCGTCTGCCTGCCTCGTCGAGTCCATGATCCAGCCTGCCGATTGAAGACTTCCGGTCATAGGCATATTCCCGGTCCGCATCGTCATGATGGATATACAGTCCGAACCGAGCGCCTGGGCCTGAGGTCGTCCATTCCAGCATCTGAAAATCGCCATCAGAATTGCCGAACGCCGCGATAGGACGGCGGCCGATGTGTTGCTGGATCCCGACCGGCTTGCCTGCCTTGTCGTCGATGAAGTTGAGTTCCGGCAATCGCAGGAGCACCGGCTTCCCGTCGCGGACCTCGTACGTCGTCTTGATACTGCTGCCGATGATCTGCTCGGGCGGGATACCGTACACCCGCTCTGCCCAAGGCCGCATGAACTCGATGCCGCCACCGGAGACGATGAACGTCTTGAAGCCATTCGCCCGTAGGTAGGCCAGCAGCTCCAGCATGGGCTGATAGACCATCTCGGTATATAGCCGCCCCGTCTTTGGATGTTTGGCCGTGGCGATCCAGTCGCGGACGATCCGATCGAATTCCTCTGTCGTCGTACCCGCATGGGTGGCCATGGCCATCTCCACAAGCGCATGTTCCCCGCCAGACAGTGCCGCCTTCAGATCACCCTTCAGCACCGACGCAAACGGCTCCTTCTTCTTCCATTCGGGATGCTGCAGTGCCAGTTGTCGAATGCGATCGAATATGAAGAATGCCTGGAAGTACATCGGCTGCTCAGCCCACAACGTGCCATCGTTGTCGAACACGGCTATGCGCTCGGGGGCGGGGACGACATCCGCCGAACCGTCCTTGGTCACCTTCTCCACAAAAGCGATGATGGCCTCTTTGGCCTTTCCCTCGTTCCAGGATGGAAGCGAATCGGCAGCCTGGACAATGGGTGTGATAACCACCATCATGCCAATGGCCGCAACGGCGATGAATGCTCGCATACGAGAGTTTATCATTATATTGTTCCTCCTCTGGACCGATCGCTTCACTTTGACGGCACGTAGGGATCCGGCGTGCCCAGGTACGCTTATAATATTGCGCAACGTTGACCTTCACAAAGGTCTGTTGCGGCATCAGATGCACCTTCCATTCAGATCTACGCAACCCTTAGCGCATTGCACGGGAGAAATGCATCAGAGATTCCCTAGTTACGACTCTCCAGAAACCAACGATAGTAGGCATTGCCCCCGTCTCCTTCAAGCACGCGCTGCATGTCCCTCGCCCATAGTTCTGGATACCCGGACTGCGCATTGAGCGCGGCTTGATAGAACAGCAGCAACCGTTGGCGCTCTGTCGCCACGGCTTTCATAAATACGTCGTTTGCCCCGTGTAATGGCGGATCGGTGCGAAGCCCGATCACTTTAGGCAATACCCGCTGAAGCTCATCGTAGCGAACCCAATCCGCGTACTCAATTCTAGGTTGATCGTCGGTCACCGGAAGCGCGTCACCGGCATAGGCCTCCAGGCCGGCACGGTCTGTCAGCCAGGTTCCCAGTAATGATTGGGGCGATGATATGCCCACTTCGCGCAGGGCGGACGACACACCCGGGCTGTCGAATCGTTCGACTATGCGCGAGACATCGAGTTCGATGGGTTCACGCGAACCGACGAGGAGCATCTCGTGCAACTCGGTCGTCCAGAGGGAGACATGCGGGAACACGTCGAGGAAGCTGCGCACCAGCGACCTGGTGTCCTCGTCATTCTGAGTCGGGAGCGGCAACCACTGGGCCACAAGACCGTTCGGACGCAGCCGGGCACGGGCCAACTCGTAGAACCCGCTCGAATAAAGATTCACAACACCTGCTGCAGAGGGTGGCGGTGGCTCGAGCGTAATGAGGTCGTATGTCTGTTCATGGCTCAACAATTCACGTCGTCCGTCACGCAAGCGGATGTCAATACGATGATCCGTCGACGCGCCAAAGTTTCCCTGAAAATTCGAAGCGGCCTGCACGACTTCCGGCAGGAGTTCCACCACCACGCGCTGCTCCAGCCCCGGAAATCGGAGCAATGCCCCGGAGGTGATTCCCGTTCCAAGCCCGATGACCAAGGCCGAGGTCGGCTCGCCACGATGGATGATCAGAGGGAGAAGCGCCTGCAGGCGCATGTAGCGCAACGACGGCATGGCATCGCCGGTATTCGAGACCCCTTGTATGTACAACCGGTGAAATTGCTTCCGCCCCGCCTGTTGCTCGAGCACCGCAACCGTCCCGCCTCGTCCCTCTTCGTAAAAAACCATCGTCCCACCGCGCGTGTCGGCCAACAGTCCCGCCAGCCGGTCAGACGGCGTCAGCAGCGCCGCACCCGCTGTCAAAATGGCGATGACGATCGCCCCCCAACGTGCGGCGCGAAACCCTGACGTGCTCCGCAGCGCGGCCAATAATCCGAGCATCGCCGCGACGACGGCAAGAATCGCCAACGTGTTCACAAGCCCGAACCGCGGCACGAGCAGGAAACCGGTGGTCACCGTACCGACAATGCCACCAAGGGTGTTCAGCGCGACGACCTTGCCGATATCGCGGCCGACATGCTCGGAGTCGACAATCAGCTTCAACGCCGCCGGAAACGCCGCGCCAAGTAACAGGGTGGGCAGAAACACGATGTACAGAGCCGCGATCGCAAACCGAGCACACATACCGGCGAGCCTGCTGGCCGTCATGGACAGTACCGCTTGCTCGCCCATGCTCTGTAATTTTGGAAGCCATGGCCCTAGTAGCGTCATCTCAAGCAACGCAACCAACCCGGCAGCCGCGATTAACAAACCGAACATCCCCCAGGGGTCGCGCACGCGGTCGGCCAAATGCGCGAACAGCGCCGCTCCAAGCGCGAGGCCGGCAAGATAGGTCGCCAACATCACGGAGAGGGCAAAACTGCGCGTGCTCATGAACTGTACGATTGATTGCGACCAGACCACCTCGTAGCCGAGCGCCAGCCCACCGGCAATCGAATACAACAGAAACGCGACTGATGGCGACTTCGCAATCCTCGCCGGAGATGAGTGAGATTCGATCGCAGTCGTACGCGGCACGACAGGGTCGAGCCACAAGCCACCGGCCGCAGCGATCAGACCGATACCGGCAGCGGCCCACCCCGTCCCCTGAATTCCGAGGGCCGGAATCAGATAGAACGATGAGGCCAATGCACCGATGATGGCGCCGATGGTGTTGGCCGCATACATGTGCCCGCCTCCGGACCCAATCCGTTCCTCATTGAGTCCCAGCGAGCGAACAACAGCAGGTAGGGTACCGCCCATCAGGAATGGACCGACCGTGACCATTAGGAAGGTGAGTCCCCAGGCGAGAAGAACACTTTTTTCTTCAAGTGAGGCAAATAGGGCTGGCGTGTGCGCGAGTGCGATGGTCATCGCAACGCCAATCAGGGCGACACCCGTCTCTAAGGCCGCATACAGACGCAACGGTCTTGTGACCCGGTCCACCCAACACCCGATCACGAGTCCACCCAAGGCCAGCCCTGCAAAGAAGGCACTCACGCCGAGGGTGACCGCGTACACGTCGATGCCGACGATCAGCGTCAACTGCTTGATCCAGAGCACCTGATAGATCAATGCGGCCGTTCCGGATGCGATGAGCAACAGGGCCGACCAGAACGGCCGAGCCGATTTGACATGGTCCGGGCCGGAGCGACGGAATGCGCCCCCCCGTTCAGCGGCATGTGAAGTTGAGACTTGCATGGGCCCGTGCTGCGTGGTCGAAAAAAGAAAGGCCGCACCCGTTTGAAACGGGTGCGGCCCGAAGGTTACCTGCGCATGAGCGTAACCTCAACGCACAATCATTGGTTGCTGGTTCCCGCCTCCTGCAACTTCTTCAACACATGTTCGAGCGAAAAGCTGCCGACTTTCTGACTCGGAGGAAATTCTCTAAACGTGCTCAAGAATTGAGCGACATAGTGCTGCGCCGGCACCAGCAGAAAGGCACGGTCAACCCGCCAGTGGCTGTAGTCCATCGCGACGTGGTCGGCTTCCTCGAACGGGTCGCTACGGAGGTTGAAGAGTTTCGGAAGTCGTAACGTCACGAACGGCTCCTGCCACACATCGAAGCTATGCGCCCGCTGCTCCCGAAACACGATCTTCCACTGGTCATAGCGCAGCGCCACCAAGGAGCCGTCGTCGTTCCAGTAGAAGAACTCATGCCGTGGAGAGGGCGCTTTGCCGGCGAAGGTATCGATGGCGTTGTACCCGTCAAGGTGCACCTTGAAGGTCTTGTTTCCGACCTTCATCCCTTTCATGAGTTGCTCTTTGACATCAGGCACGCCCACGGCAGCCATGATCGTCGGGAGCATGTCCATATGCGAGAAGATCTCGTTGCTGACCGTCCCCGGCTTGATGACACCGGGCCATTTGATCAGTGTGGGGACGCGATAGCCGCCTTCCCAATTCTCGTTCTTCTCGCCGCGGAAGGGCGATGTGCCGCCATCGGGCCAGGAGAATTTTTCCGCCCCGTTGTCGGTGGAATACATCACGATGGTATTGTCATCAAGGCCGAGTTCCTTGAGCTTGTCGAGGAGTTGGCCGACCATCGCGTCATGCTCGACCATGCCGTCGGGATAGACCCCCAGACCGGTCTTGCCCTGCGATTCCTTTTTCAGGTGCGTGAAGATGTGCATGCGTGTGGCGTTCCACCAGAGGAAGAACGGCTTGTCGGCCTTCTTGGCTCGTTCCAGATAATCGAGTGAGGCCTTGGTGATTTCCTCATCGATCGTCTTCATCCGTTCGATGTTGAGCGGGCCGGTGCTTTCAATTTTCTGGGTGCCGTCCGGATTGGCCCAGGTGTGGATCACGCCGCGTGTGCCGTATTTTTTGATCAGCTTCGGATCCTTGAAGTAGTCGGGATTCTCCGGCTCTTGCTCGGCATTGAGGTGATACAACGATCCCATGAACTCATCGAACCCATGCGCGGTCGGCAATGTTTCGTCGGCGTCGCCCAAATGGTTCTTGCCGAACTGCGCGGTCATGTAGCCTTGCGCCTTGAGCAGCTCGGCGAGCGTGACATCGCGCGCCTGCAACCCTTCTTTGGCGCCCGGCAGACCGACTTTGAGATTGCCCGTACGGAAGCCGCTCTGCCCGGTGATGAACGCGGACCGTCCGGCCGTGCAACTCTGCTCACCGTACCAATCGGTAAACATCGCGCCTTCCTTGGCAATGCGGTCGATGTTTGGTGTCTTATAGCCCATCATGCCGTGGTTGTAGGCGCTGATATTGAACCAACCGACGTCGTCGCCCCAAATTACGAGAACATTGGGCTTCTTGTCTGCAGCGGAGGCAATACCAGTGACACTCGCGATCACCCCAATCAGACAGATTCGCAAAACGAGGGGCAGATACCACCCGCGCATACGTCACCTCCTCATATATAGAAATGCTTGAACAATGTTGCACGGGATGATGGCAAAGCTGGCCATGAGATTCAAGCTCTATTTAATCAGGCATTGACCTGCACGAACACGTCACGCGATGATGCAAGATGATGTCCTCTCTCGGTCCGACATCGCTCGAAGGACCTCTCCACCATCCTCTATGGACTTTCTACAGCGCCTACCTTTGCAGACACAGAACACTCTTGCTCATCGTGGCGTGCAGTGTTGTATGTCTCTGGCCTTCGTTTTGCCGGGCAAACAATCTTGCTGAATTAGAGGAAATCGTCGACGAATCGCGTCTGACGTTCGCCCGTTTCACCGGCCACCCGAGCATGTCCTGGTTCAAAGATCACGCACGAAACGCCCGCGTGGTCTTCATCGCTCCGCGAGTCGCGAAGGGGAGTTATTTCTTCGGCGGCACCTGGGGGACCGGCGTCCTGCTGGTCCGTGATTCCTCGACCGGTCGATGGAGTGAGCCGGCGTTTTACCGTCTTGTCGGCGCCAGTTTCGGATTGCAGATCGGAGCCTTACATTCGGAAATCATTGCGCTGGCAACGGACGATGACGCAGCCGCCGAAATGCAGGACGGTACCTTCACTCTTGGAGTCGGCGGCCAGCTAGGGGTCGCGCGTACGGGAGGAGGAATAGGCGGGTCGCTCGACATCACATCCGGAACCAGGTACTTAACGGTGAGCACTTCCACCGGGTTCTTTGCAGGCGTCGCAGCCGGGGCGACCGTCGTTCTGGTCAGGGACAGCGCCAACGAGCTCTATTATGGGCAGCCCGTTGAGCTTTCCGATCTTTCAGCAGGGCTTGTACGACAGTGGTATTCCCAACGGCTGATACGGACCGTGGCTGCGGCAACCGCAGAGGAGGGAGCGTCTCAGCCATGAAATCGTGCTACGCAAGAGCCTTGCTCGGGAGCTCTCTACTGATCGTTGCGGCCTGTGCCTCCGGCCCACCGCTATATAAGGATGAGGGACCAGGGGCCGGTCAGCCGGGAACAGGACCCGAAACGTTCAAGGTGCTGACCTACAATGCATGGCACGGATTGGACACGGGAGAATTTTGGGTCACTGCGAGCGAAACGCCTGAAGAAAGCAAAGCTCGTTTGCAATTTCAGGTCGCCCAGATCGCCGCCGCACAGCCGGATGTCGTCCTGCTCCAGGAAGTGAATCCTCTACCGGCTAGGGCCGAGCAGTATGTGCAGGCGCTGGCTGACCGGGGATTGCAGTATGACGAAGTGCATCAGGTAGATGCCTGCGGCATACGACTCCGCGGAGAGACCGCGCTGATCCCCGGTCTCAACAATGGACTGGCCATCCTCGCCCGGCGCACGCTGCAGTTGCGGAAGCTCACCGGCCTCAAGTTGAGCGGAGACCTCGGCCGATGTGACAGTGCGTCGGGCGTGCAACTGGAAGAGCTGCGCTATGCCGTGATCGGCGACGTCACGATCCCAGAAACCGGCGAGCACTACTTGGTGGCCAGCACCCATCTGCATTCCGGCATTGAGGCAGGAGCCCCATTTCTCGCTACTCTCGAGCGAGCGCACCAGGCAGGCTATCTTCTCCGGTATCCCGAGTTCCGATGGGAAGTCGAACAGGATCGACTCCGGCGGATCGGAGAGTTGGACCGGTTGACCCGTACGCTCCCGGCGTTTCGCCGACAGGGCGCCTATGTGGGCTTCGCGGCAGGCGGCGACTTTAACTTCGAGTCGGACTTTCCGGAATACGAAGAAGCGGTGCTCCTCCGACTTGAGGACGCGCATACCCTCGGGCACCGTGACCGCGAGCTCCACACGGCAGATCCTGAAAGAAACGCGTGGATCGTGCTTGGAGAGGAGTCAACCTTTCCGGCTCCACTCCAATCCCTGTTCAAAGAACTCCCGCCGGACTTGGCGGCAAGAGCTCACGAAGTCTACGGAGCGGAGATTCGCCGTCCGCGGCGCATCGACTATCTCTGGATGGAGTCATTTTTCCCGGGCTATTGCGTTCGGCAGGACTTATTCGGAACGGAGCTCGATCACAAGGGCCGCCCGGCTTCGGACCATTACGGAGTGCTGACCACCTTCACCCGTCCCAACAGCCCATGCGCCGATGCCCTTCCGACCAAGTACGAACTTCATTAAGTTCCCTTCCTCAATGACTCTGCATCCCGTACCAGCCGAAATCCGAGATGGTTCGTCCCGGTATCGGGCTCGCCCTTGCCGCGGCCGCCGGCGATGTACCGGGCGCAATACTGATCGGTACACAGAAAGGATCCCCCCTTGTGCACCTTCTTCTTCACACCGGGTTCGCTCGGATCAAAACTATCGGCCGGTCCCTGGGGATTGCGTACCAACGGTCCCTCCGCAGTCAGCATTCGGTAATAATCGTGGCGGTACCAATCGCTCGTCCATTCCCAGACATTCCCGGCCATATCGTAGAGTCCATAGGCGTTAGGTAGGAACGAGGCAACGGGAGCGGCCGCCGCGTGGCCATCTTCTTGTAGATTCTTATCCGGGAAATGTCCCTGAAAGGTATTGGCCATATGCCGACCGCCGGGCATGAACTCATCACCCCAGGCGTATGGCTTCCGATCAAGTCCGCCGCGCTGCGCGAATTCGAATTCGGCTTCCGTCGGCAGGCGCTTTTCTGCCCATTTTGCATAGGCCAGCGCATCTTCGTACGCGATGTGGACGACGGGATACTTCCGGCGGTTGTCGATCCTGCTCGTGGGTCCTTCGGGATGGCGCCAATCCGCGCCCTTCACATAACTCCACCATTGGAAGTGATTGTTCAGTTTGACGGGATGATCAGGCGGTGAAAACACCACCGACCCGGCCACGAGATTTTCTGGCGGCGCACCGGGGAAATCTTCCGCGCGTGGCGTCCGCTCGGCCACCGTCACATACGCGGTCGCCTTCACAAACTGCTCGAACTGCTCGTTGGTGACCTCGGTCTTGTCCATCCAGAACCCGTTCACAACAACCCGATGCCAGGGTTGGGCGTCTGGAAATTCGTCGGCTCCCATCCAGAATTCACCACCGGAAATCCACACCATCCCGTCCGGCGCAGGACCCGGCTGCGCGGTCGCACCCGAACCTGCCGAACCGGCATCCGACAGCTCAAGGGATTCGTTCGAGCTCGGCTGCGTACTCACGGCGGAGGTCTTACGATCTGCCTTAGCGGCGGAAATGCCCATGTCGCAAGACATCCCAACCGGAACCGGTTCCGGCGTTCGCGGACGGCTCGAATACCACAGGCCGGCAGCCATCACGCAGATCCCGATGACAGCACCCCCCGCAATCACTTTTCCTCTATGATTCATCACCATGACCAGCGTGATCAGGGTTCAGGCAACCAAGCGTTGCTGCCCCATCAGTATCCTCTCCTACTCAAATAGTTTGCGAGTCACATGGCCCAGCTCCAGCGATCGGGGGTTTGTGACGCTCCCTTCGATGATCTCGCGCGGCGTTGCAGACCTCCCATAGTACGCACCGTTTTCGTTTTCTGCGACCGTCACCACCGCGCCTCCCAGTGCCACTCCTGCAAAAAGGCCCTTCTTACGCGCATAGGCAACCATATCCGCGCTGAGTCCATGGGTAGAAGTCCCTGTTCCCGTTGGGCCTGCCGCCAAGCCGGCGCTGGCCCCCAGTTTGAAGCCCGCGCTATAGAATTGCTCAACCCCTTTTTTCGACCGGACCACCACGATGATCTCGGACACATCTGTTCCCACCTGCGCGCCGATATTCATCGAAGCAACATTGTAAAAGACCGGCTGGGACCACCGTCCCGTC
>JAOUHJ010000103.1 GCA_029865225.1 Nitrospira sp. | reverse complement strand
GGTGTGTGTGCATCCGGCCATCATGCCAGATTTCCAGACTCCGTAGAATGTGGAATGCACGCGCCTATCCCCACGAAGATGTCATTTCACACGCTTCGTTTACCCACTCACCAAGGAGAAGAGCCTTTTTATTTTGTGGCGAGTTGGTCAGCGGACGACGGTGTAGGTAGATGATCGTGGGTTTGAAAGGCTGGGGAGGGAGGCTTAGCGGTAAGAAGGGTGAAGCAGCAAGGATTTAGTGAAGAAGAGGCGCAGGACGAGACTGCGTCTCAACGAGTCGAAGGGCTCGTATGTCGGTTCAATAACCAAGGAGGGTGTATGAAAAGGGCAACCAGTGGATTAGTCCAGCGCTGTCGAAGCTGGATGGTGCTCAGTGGATTGGCTGCATTTGTGTCTGCAGCGATTGCCATACCGGCGATGGCGCAGGGCGGACCTACGCCCCCGGATCTGACGGTGTGTGACGCCGTAACATGCGAGAATTTACCCGAAAAAAATGTGTGTAGCGACGCGGGATTCAAGATTTCACTGAAGAGCTATACCCCGGCCACGATACAGAACAGCGGTATGGCCAGCTATGTGTATGAAATCTGTAGCCCGCCGGCCGGGGTCTGCAGCCTCGATTCAACAAAATCGTGCCTCAGCAACGGTAACTGTACCCCGGGGCCAAACAACTACGGCACCTGCAACCGCGAGTGCGCCGTCGACACGTTTCGCGGCTTGAGTCACTTTGATGTGACATTCCCAGAATTGGGCGGATTAAATAGTTGCTTGTCTAGCACAACGTCGGTTACTGGTGAATGCAAAGTGGTGGACAACGCTCCGATTGGCGACGGCAGCACCACTGGTGGTTTCGTACTCGGAGATGGAAGTTGTTTCGATGGGGGAACGAGCCAGTCGTTGGTTGCGAAATGCGACGGGACTTCGATTCAGCCCGGTGATTGTGTAGAGATGACGTTGAACATTGCCGGAGAGACCGGGGGGTTGGGCAAGGGCGCGACGGTCGTTGTGGATAAGGAAGCGACCACCTGCACCTCCAGCTGTCTCGCCGGACCATCTTGCGCTCCGTGCGATACGGAGCCGCCGGGTGAGGCCTGCTTGACGAGGACCATCGGCTTCTGGGGCACCCATCCCTGGATCACGAACGATAATGATCCAGTCAGGGTCTGTGGCCAGGAACTGGGTTGCAACGGTGGGAGCGACGGCAAGTCGGATCCTTCCTGTGGGGCTGGGTCCTGCAATGACATTATGGAGGGGTTAGGCTCGATCGGAGGTGAAGATCCGAAGAATTCTGCGTACATCTCGATGGTCAAGCAGTTGACTGCTGCCAAGCTGAATCTCAACGCGACAGATAAGTTGTTCCCTGGATCCACGTGTACTTCGTGGACCTACCAGAACAAGACGATCGGGACCTGGATCAGTGAGTGTGAGGCCCTGTGCGGTGCGAACAAGGCGACGATCAGCAGCAGCGGCTGCATTGAGGCTTTGAACGACTTCAATAATTCGGAGGACACGGGCTTTACCGTAACCCCGTCACCGTTCGATCGGCCGCCGGTGGACGATTTCGGCATGGTGTCCGGTGCCGATCCCAGCGGGTTCACGAAGGCACAAGGAAACAAAGGCGATAAAAAGTTGGTGATTGGCAAGGGAGAGTGTGCTCAATAGTAGAGAGACTCTGGAGCCAGCCGCTTCAGCGGCTGGCTCCCTTCTCGGTTCCGGCAACAGGCGGGGCGGCGTGGTCGCCCCGCCGTGGTCTTTAGCTGTAGCAACACGAGGTACCATGACATCACGTAAGATATTCAGCACGTCGATGGTGGTTGGATTTTTGGCCCTGCTCCTCTCCGGCACGGCAGCCATGGCGGACACTGGGTCGAACGATCCCGGCGTCTTGCGCCAGGAACTCGACGCAGTCAAAACAGACCTGGAGACGATCAAGAAACAGTTGGGCGAGATGCAAAAGCAACTCGCGCAGCGGCCGGCAGCGGCTGCACCGGCCGGGCCGGTGACGATGAGCGTGGGCGACGGGCCGGCGCTGGGCAGTGCGGACGCGCCGGTGACGATCGTGGAGTTCTCGGACTATCAATGCCCGTTCTGTAAGAAGCATGCGGTGAACACGCTGGGGGCGATCAAGACGAACTACATCGACACCGGCAAGGTGCGGTACATGTTCCGCGATTTCCCGCTCGATTCCATCCATCCCTATGCTCGCAAGGCGGCGGAAGCGGCCCATTGCGCGGGCGATCAGGGCAAGTTCTGGAATATGCACGATGTCATGTTTCAGAACCAGGGAGCCTTGATGCAGGACAACCTGAAGGGCTTTGCCCGCGACATGCAGTTGGACCTGGACTCCTTCAATGCCTGCCTGGACGAAGGCAAGTATGCGAAGAAGGTCGAGGCCGACGTGGCAGCCGGTTCTGCCGTGGGCGTGACCGGCACGCCGGGGTTCTTCATCGGCAAGGCGAAGCCGGACGGCACGATGGTGGCGACCTTTGTGAAGGGCGCTCAGCCGGCCTCGGCCTTCAGCCAGGTGATTGACCGGCTGCTGGAGGAGAAGGCGGAATAGCGACAAAGATCGCGGAGAAGGCAGGAACTAGGGCGCGCGGCTGTAAGAGGGCCGGGCGCCCTCGTCGTCTGGGCTGGATCGGGAAGGTTGGAGGGTGAAGTCACACCATCATGGTCACACAGTCGGCGGTCTTGTCATGGAAGAGTGCTGCGGCACTCTGTGCGCTGGTCCTCGTGGTCGGCTGCGGTGAGCCGATGGAGTTTGTCAACGCGGGCAGCAAACATGCGTTGATGGAAGATCAGCAGGCCTGCGATCAGGAACTGCAGACGCCTGTCTGGGCGCACTATGTGACCGAAGCGAAGGGCCGCCTTGATCCTTGGCAGGTCTGTATCGAACGCAAGGGCTGGAAGCGAGTGGATCGCCCGGCGCCGTCCTCCGCCGGGGTCAAGTCGTCAATGCATTCGATTAGAAGCCGCCTCAATTCACGAGCTGGTTGACGCCGACAGAACTTTTCCCTTCTTCCTATTTGTGTAACCCCCGATAGACCTTCAACGGGCCTAATCTGCAGCCTTGTGTGCGCTTCCGCCCTGTTCAAACTTGAGCGTGCCAAAGTCCACTGTACAATTTCCCATGGTTGGTCGCCGCAATTTGTTCGTGCCGGAATGGGTTCCCGCCCCAAAACTCGCTGATTTTCTGAGATTGCCCGATCGGCACATCGTTTGCTCCACTCCCTCTCGCGATTGAGCTTTCCGAGTTTGTGCTCGACGGCGTGTGCCTGTCAGCGTCGCGAATGAGTCAAACCCTTGGAGGTGCTGCATGCGGCAGAAAGCGATGCGAGCGGGAGTGAGTGGAGTGGCGGCCTGCCTCTTTATGATGGGAGCGCTGAGTCCCATCTACGCCCATGAGGGCGACCTCCACCAGTTGCTGGCGCAAGGCCGGCCGCAGCCCTTTGCGGGCGGCCAGCCGGTCAAGATCGAAGGCGAAGCAGAAGTTGTCCATGGGGACGACTTCGAGGGGCCGCGTTCTTTCATCCGCTATTTCGTCCGCAGCAACAACACCCACGAGCTATTCGAATTGGGATTCGACGATCCATCTTCAGTGCGTCTGCTGACGGGCCAGGCGGTCACGGTGCGCGGGCGGCGGCAGAACTCCGTTATCTGGGTGAAGGATGTGGCCGCGCTGGATTCCGGTGGAACCACCGCACAAGGCACTACCGCGACGGCTCCGGTGCTGACCGAGCGCACGGCGGTGGCGATTCTCGTCAATCTCAGCGATGCCACGCTTTGCGCCGACGTGACGACCTGCACCTACACGCCGACCTATGTGGCGGACAAAATCTTCACCGCCACGCAATCCATGCGGGCGCTCTACCTCAACAGCTCCTACGGGCAGGTGACGTTTAAGACCGATACCGACGGCAACGGGCAGCCCGACGTGATCGGACCGTACCACCTGTCGCTTTCCAAGGTCGGTTGTAACTGGTCCTCCTGGGGGACCGCTGCCGACAGCGCGGCGCAGGCGGCTGGCGTCGATCTGACCAAGTATCAACACCGCATCTATGTCCTGCCGCCCTATGCGCAGTTGCCGGATTGCGGCTGGGCGGGCCTGGCCTATGTGGGCGGGAGCAAGTCCTATATCGCCGAACCCCAGTCCATGATGGTCTATGCCCATGAGCTGGGTCACAACCTCAACATGGCGCACGCCGGGACGGACCCGGAAAACGATGGAGTGATGAACGTGGAGTACGGGGACTCCTCCGATCCCATGGGCAGTTCACGCGCGGTGCACAACTTCAACGGCCCGCACACGCATCAGATGGGCTGGTTCAACGCCTTTCCCGATGCCGTGCAGACGGTCACGGCCTCCGGATCGTACCAGCTCGCCGCGATCGGCACCACGCCCGACGGCACGCTGCCGCAGGCCTTGCGGATTTTCAAGCCGAACACCAGCGAGTACTACTACCTCTCCTACCGGCAGGCGACCGGATGGGATGCGACTCTGTCGTCCACCTACACGCAGGGCGTGAACATCCACCGCTACAAAGGAACGGGCTATGCCTACACCTACTTCCTCCAATCCCTGTCCACGACGGGGCTGTTCATGGACAACGCGAACGGGATTACCGTCGCGCCGGTGACGAACGGGAGCGGGACTGCCACGGTGCAGGTCACGTTCGGCTGCGCGGCGAACCAGCCGGCCCTGGCACTCACGCCTTCCTCCGTGTGGGTTAAATCGGGGAGTTCGGTGTCCTTGAGCGCGCAGGTGACCAATCGGGACTCGGCGGGCTGCGCCGGGACGACGTTTGCCCTCTCGACCGCGCTCACGACCGGCGGAACCGGCAGCGTGACCCCCGGATCGGTCGGGCCGCTCGGTTCGGGCCAGGTTGGGTCGGCCACCGTTTTGGTGACGCCGACGAATTCCGGCACGGTCACGCTCACCGCGCACGACAGCGATGGACGCGATCCGATCCATAGTACGGACGGGGCGGCGACGGCACAGATCACCATCGATGCGTCCGCGCCCACGGCGCCGAGCGGCCTGACCGCGACGGTGGGGAAGACCGGCGGGATCGCATTGGCCTGGAAGGCGGCGACGGACAGCGGCTCCGGCGTCAAAAGCTACTACATCTACCGCAATGCCGAGTTGATCGGGACGACAACGACGCTTTCGTATAGCGACACCTCCGGTGTGGATGGGACCCTGTATGCCTATGGCGTGACGGCCGTGGATCAGGTCGGGAACGAATCGGGCTTGAGCAACACGGTGACCATCACCTACGCGGCCAAGTCATCGGGGGGGAAACCCAGGAGGAAGTGATGCGGGCGGCCTGGTCGATCTTTGCAAAGAGGACGACCAGGCCGTTTCGTTTCTCCGCTTAACCTGCCTTTGGGTCGGTCATGGCGAGGGGAGCAAACCCGGCTGCCTGCGGCGTTGCGCGAGCAAGGAAGGTCGTGAGTCAGCTTGATCGCGGCGCATACCATCGAGAGCCGTTGTTCTCAGTGAATGGCACGTTCGGCATTCCGCCGGGTTTGTTGGGATGAGAACTGTATCGAAGTTGCTCCGAGGCGAGGAGTCTTGTACACTTCCAACCATATTTCGATCGGAGACGCGGGCTATGCGAAGACATTCCGGTCACCCAGATGATGCAAAGATTGCCGCCAATTTACGCCGTGCCATTGAGTTGACTGAACTCGGATTAGCGCTGCGCCGATCGGTGATCCAGCAGCATGAACCTCAGGGCGATGCCATGGTACAAGTGATGCGCGAGATCCGCCGCGCAAAAGAGCAGGCATGGCAGAAGAATCACTCCTAGCTCAGACCCTCTCCAGTCTTATCACAGACTTCAATCGGCGCGGCATTCAGTATGCGTTGGCAGGTGGCTGGGCCTACAGTGCGTTGGTCGAACCCCGCGCTACAACTGACATTGATGTGTTGCTTTTGCTGGAACAGCCTTCCCGCGATCGCCTGCAGTCGTTGCTCTCTTCCCTCTTTGACTCAATCATTGTCCATCCAGCTGCGATGGTCTTTCATGGCATTTCGATTTGGCGATGCGTGGGAGTAGTGAAAAACCAAGAAGTCGTGATCGATCTGCTCTTGGCTGACTCTGATTATCTTCGGACTGCATTGGCGCGTCGTCGACAGATTCTGCTGGGCGATGTGTCGGTGTCGATTCTAAGCCTGGAAGATTTAATCCTGCTCAAAACGTTGGCTGGGCGACTCCAAGATCAAGCCGATCTCGAGAAAATTAGCCTACGTCAGGACGAACTCCATATTGATTGGACTTATGTCACGGAGTGGAAAGTAAAACTGGGTCTTGCCTAATGACTTACTCTATTTCTGCGAGTACCACCGATAGCCGTGTTGTTCGGTGAACTGGGCTTTCGGCGTCCCGCCAGGTTTTTCCAACAACAGTACTTTGAAATCTTGAAGCCCGAACCAAGCCGGATCGGCGAGGTCGTGGTAGTGAAGGCCCTGCAGTTTTGGGAGCATATCGCCCAAAGCCTGCTGTACTTCTTTCTCCGTGTAGGCGCGCACGGCGAAGGGTTTGTTGATGGCCTGACAGAATCGCTGGATGGTGTAAGTCGCCCCGGTGCAGAGGACCTTGGTGTCTGGCTTGAGCCCCAGAAACTGCGGGAGGGAAAGGTACCGTTCCTGAAAGCCGAGCCAACGCACCGCTTGCCGAAGGTGGCTGTATTGAACTTCGTACTCGGTATGCCCCGGCAACTTCACTGACGCCGGCCACCCCTCCTCAATACCAAACTCGGTCAGGAAGGCCCGGCCGCCCGGTTTGAGGGCTCGCCACAATTCAGCGACAAAGCGAATGGGCCCTAGGTTAAAGATGACGGCCTCCGGAGGGTCAGGCTCAATCGGAAGGCGCAGCCGCCTGATCCAATCCAGAGCTTCCTGATGTTGTGGCGTGTTTCCGATCCCGGATGTCAGCTCTTTTCTGCTCAATTGTACCGGCGTCATGTCCGCCATGTTTTCATTGTCGATGACCAGGTCGACGGAATGATCTGCCAATGGAAGTGATTCGGCGTTCGCCCTGGCGCCGGTCACGTTCCATCCACCGGCTTGTGCCCGTGAGACTTGGAGCTTCAGGAAGGGTTGCGTGATGTCGAGCGACAGATAGGTGATCCCCTGTTTTTCGAAGGGGAGGAGGCTCTTGCCGAGCTCCTGTGCGACATAACCCAGGCCTCCGCCGATTTCCAGCAGGACTCTTGGTTTGGGATTGAACCAGCCTAGCCGCCGGAGTTGCCGCATGAGAAGCTGCCCGTAGGTCAGGCCAGCGAGGGCTTCGCTCGGTTCACGGAACAGGTGGGAGACCGTGGTTTCAATCAGGTCAAAGTGACGGTCATCTTCTTCACTCTGGGCCAACTCATGAACGTGGAACGTTTCCAGATGGTGCTCTCCCTCAAATTCTTCTCGCCCAGACCAGCCTTCGCGGACTTGCTGTAAGAGGATGTCCCATTTGGCTTTATGCCGGTGACCGCCGGGGGGCTCGGTCCCGTAATAACAGAGTGAGTAGTTGGGAGTCGCCCATCGCGCAAGGTGCCATTCGCCAGGTTGCCCATCCGGTCCGCAGATTTTCGCTCCGTATTGTTCGACGAGCGTACCGACAGTGGTGTGGCCGGACATGGCCTTGAGCAGATCCAGGCCGGTGCGATTCAGCCGTATGAGCGGTAGGTTGTCATCGAGCGGGGCCAACCACCATTCGTCTGTGCTGTGTTGATAAGCCACAAGGTCGGGAATGTGCCAAGCCAGGAGAGCGAGGGTCTCACCCGTTAAGTCATAGGGTTCGTGGATGGCGGCAGCCGGTTTCATGGTGGCGGAGGACTTCCCGTGTCAGATTTCGGCAGACTACAGGAGCAATCAACTGTCCTGCAAGGTGGCAATTTGCCCACACTTTATAGTTGGGAAGGTATTGAAGGACTGTCGGTGACGATCAGCTGGCCTCGCATGATGGGATGGATCCGACAGTGGTAGGTGTAACGACCAGCCGGCAGGCCGGGTAGGCTGAACGACGATCCTGGAGGCACCGATCCGGAATCGAATAAGCACGAGCCTTCATCCTCGATGCAGCCGCTGTGGGTGACCGTGTGATGAGTCGGTGTCGGATTGTCCCACTGAATAGGGGTATGGCTCACAATCGTTGGGGCGATCGGGATATAGTAGGGCGAGCCGTCCTCCATCATAATCCGTATCGGCAGGGATGTATCCAGCGCCATGCCGCTTGAGGCGAGGCCTGCCCATCCGACAATCAGGATGATAAGTATCCCATTCACGAAAGGTATCCCCCAGTAAAATAAGACGGTCTAGCCGTAAGACGCAAAAAACGGGTAAAGGATTCTGCCCACTCTTGTATCTTCATCTTAGCATGGAGCTGAGCCTGGGAGATGTGATGTCTTCCCTGGTCTGTGCGTAGAAACACATCCGGGGCGGTGATGACTTGGGGTATTGTTGAATCCGAAGGAATGAGAAAGCAGTCGGTCGCTCAAAAATTGGATCGGGGTGGTTGCAAGAGGCTGTTTGTTCATGCTAGATGGAGGCCGTTGCGCCGCGCTGAAACGAAGAGGAGGGATCGGAATGGCGAAGAAGAACAAAAAGGCCGTCACGAAGAAGCCGTCTGGTAAGAAGAAAACCGCATCAGCAGCGAAGAAGAAAGCGCCAAAGAAGACAGTGGCAAAAAAAACGGCGGCAAAGAAGACCGTGAAGAAGCGCGTGGCCGTCAAGAAATCCAAGCCGGCAGCAAAGAAAAAACCTGTCAAAAAACCGGCTAAAGCCGCCTCGAAATCTTCCAAGAAGAAGACTACTCCCTCATCTCCTCGCCCCAGCGAGCCTGTTAACAATCTGGTTTCTCAAGAGGAGGATGTCGCTCCACGTAAGCCGGTGGTGACCAAGCCGGCCATGGCAGTCGAGCCTGAGGACGTCGATCTCGATGAAGATGAATTGGTGACTGATGAGTTGGACATGGAAGATGAGATCGATGAGGACGAAGTACAAGAAGAATTAGACCTTGACGCCGATGACGAGGGGGACGAGCTGATCGGAAAGTCGGAAGATTTGTTGGACGACGAGTACCGAAATAATTAACTCGATGTTTTTCGCCGGCTCGTCAGAGTCAGGGTTGAAATAGGTTTTATCCGACGCAGCTCATCCACTCGCCCGCCGCTGGAACTTATGATGTCCGCCGGCGGGTGCCTGATCGACTCAGCAATGGTTAGGTGCTCTCGCCGTGTCATAACGGATGTAACTCGCGAGCTGATTCTACCCAATCCCTGTGAAGATTCTAGGTCTGATGCGAGTAGGACGCTGTTGTAGTAGCGTTCTGGTGATCAGTAGCATGATCGCCGTGGCGTCCTATGAGGCTCGTGCAACTTGCGCGGTGACGCCAGGGACGAGTGACCCCTCAGCCGAACTGGTCACTCATCTTCCCTCCACGTGCTCTCCAGACGAACGTGAAGCCCATGCCCTGGCCGGTGAAGCGGTGATCGATGCGATCGCGCAGGGGCGTCGAGTCGATCTAGTCGGAGTCGTAATCCGCGGAGACCTTGTGTTTGATCGCCTTCCGGTGGAACCTGCCGAGGGTTCGAATGAAGTTGAAGGTGGGCAGCGGGCTGTGCATGCGGCATTGTCGATCAGAGATTCCGATGTGCGGGGAGTGCTACGGCATCGGTCTTCTGAGAATGTCCTTCGGTTTGAAGGGCCGGTGGATTTTCAAGGATCTCGTTTCCGAGAGGGAGTAGATCTCTCACGTTCGGTTTTTCAGCAGAAGGTCGAGCTCTCCGGCGCCATTTTTGAAAAGGAGGCCCATTTCGTTCGCGGGCGATTCATAGGGGAAACAGCCTGCCGGGAAACGAAATTTGGACCTAGCACCAGATTTCATCAATCGACGTTTCAGGGTCAGCTGGATTGCACGGGCACGCTCTTCGACGGTATGGCGGAGTTCCTTGAAGTGACATTCGAGCGACCGGTTACGTTTGAGCGGTCGAGGTTTGGCCAAGGAACAGGATTTTCTGGAAGTCACTTCAAAAGTCGAGTCGATTTTGGCGAGGCGATCTTCAGCCGCGAGACCTTCTTTGGGTTTACGGTTTTTGAGAACGAGGTCCTGTTTGCTGGTGCCCAGTTTCTCGGGGCAGCCGATTTTTCCAGCGCGGAGTTCAAGCGTCCGGACGACCTAGGAAAGGCGCGATTCGATCAGCCGCCGATCTTGGCTCAAACAAAACGCCTCGCTTCCGAGCAATCGGATGGCTTGCTCCAAACTCGTGAGGGGCAGTATGTCCTGACCTTGGTCTTTCTTGTGGTGGCGGCGCTGCTGGTCGCATATCTTATCAAAGTCAAGTGAAGGGGGCCTGGTTATCATCCCCAATATATAGATTCGGGCTTGCCCGTCTCTCTATAAGTTGATATAAACACCTTCTGTGGACGCTCATCCAGAAGATTCTGAACAGACCGAACTGCCGTACCAGGTTCGCATCGAAAATTTCGAGGGGCCGCTCGATCTCCTACTCCATCTCATCAAGAAAAATGAGATCAATATCTACGATATTCCAATCGCCATGATTGCTCAGCAGTACCTGGAGTATCTGGAGGCGATGGAGGAACTGAATCTCAATGTGGCAGGCGATTTCTTGGTCATGGCCGCGACGTTACTGCAGATCAAGTCCAAAATGCTGTTGCCTGCAGATGAGCGGGCGGACGATGAAGAGGATGGACCGGATCCACGCGAAGAGCTCGTTCGGCGATTGCTCGAGTATAAGGCCTATAAAGAAGCCGCGAGTCAGCTTGATAGTCAGGAAAGAATGTGGCGCGAGATCTTCTGGCGTGAACATGTACCACCGGTCGCGCAGGTTGAAGAAGATCTCCCGTTAGAAAATGTTTCTCTGTTCGATCTGGTTGATGCGCTTCAGGAAGTGCTCGATCGAAATCCGAGCAGCCGGCTGCTCGAAATCGTGCCCGACAATCTCACGGTTCGTGAGCGGATGAACCTCATCCTCGAAACACTCGAAGGGAAAGATTCGGTCTCGTTCGCGGCGTTGTTTGAAGGGCCGATTCATCGGGTGATGATCGTCGTCACGTTTTTGGCGTTGCTTGAACTAATGCGACTCCGGGTAGCACGGGTGTTTCAATCCGAGACATTCGGGCCGATTCTGGTGTCACGGACATTTTCTCTAGTGCCGGATCCGGCGGAGCTGAATACCGTCGGGGAAGAATGGAAGGGGATATGACGTCAGGGGACGCAGATTTGGCTCAGGAGATGACCGAAGTGAGCGCGATGGACATGGCGGCGAACAATGGACATTCCACCGAAGGAACCGTTGATCTTGACCCTGTGCGGAGCGGGGCCGAGCTTCAGGCAATTCTTGAATCGCTTCTCTTTGTTTCTTCCGAACCGATGTCGGTCGTTCGGCTCACCTCAGTGATTGAGACCGTGACCAAGGTCGACGTAGAAGAAGCGTTGCGGAACCTTGGCCAAGCACTGGAGCAGGAAGGACGTGGTGTGCGCCTGGCCGAAATCGCAGGCGGGTATCGCATCGTGACCAAGCAGGAATATGTCACCTGGATTAAGCGGTTGGACAAAAGCAAGACAACTGCCAAGCTATCCAGATCCGCACTGGAGTCCCTGGCGATTATTGCCTACAAACAACCGCTCGTACGAGCGGAAATCGAAGAAATTCGTGGCGTAGAAGCTTCCGGGGTCTTGCGCACCCTGTTGGAACGGAAGCTGGTTCGGATCGTCGGGCGCAAGGAAGTTCCTGGGCGTCCGATCATGTATGGGACCACGAAGTATTTTTTAGAACACTTCGGTCTGAGCGATCTCTCACAACTGCCTCCGCTCCGAGAGTTCAAGGAGCTTGGCGAAGGGGAACAAGCACTCCTTCCCATCGATGGAGACAGGGTGCCGGAAGAAGATTCAGAAAAGGCCAGCATGGAGACGATCGAAACAGATGAAGATGAAGCGACCTCAGTCACTGTCGAGGTCCGGTCTTCTCATCAGTTGCAGGAGATGTTTGATCCCCAACCGGCCAGTCACTAGCCGACCCGGAATTTCACAGCAGCGACACGACCGTATTGTCCAAATCCTCCGGATCCAACGCTTCGTGATAGGTTGTATCAAGACGGAGTTGTGACGTCGACAGCTTCGTGCAGGAGCCTGATCGTCGAAGCGTGTTGATGGCGATTAGGGGGTCGGTGTGTTCTTAGACTGATCGCTTTTCAGTCGTTGGAGTTCGGCGCTTTGCTCATCGACTTTCTTTTGAAGCGCCTTGAGTTCTTCCTTAAACGCTTGTATGTCTGCGTCGCTCTTTCCAGGAGGCGAAGATTGAACAGGGCTTGTTGATTGGGACGATGCTGCAGCCGGCGAAGCGGCTGGATGCTGCTGCGCTGTTGGGGCTGGTGGAGGGGCGGTGAGGACCTTCGTCAAGAGTTGGTAATCAATCGCAAGCGAACGATCTTCAGATTTTCCAATCCAACTTGACCGATCGTACACGTCAGGGCGCACAGCAGCCTCGGGAATGAAGGTCACTTCTCGGTCACGTAACCCATCGGTATCCGGGAGAGGACGAGGCTCTTTCTGGCTGCTGGCAGACTTTTTCCCCTGGTAGTATCGGTATTGAATGAGCGTAAAGTGCAAGGATAGGCCGTCTGCGAACAGATAGCCTGCCGTGGTTTCTCTCTGTTGGTTGACTTTAGGTTGTTGGGAGATCGCTGGCCCGGAATACACATGAAAGCCTACCCGTTGATTGGGCGTCGCTTGCGCGAGGGCCGTCGTAATGTGAGGAGCGAGGTACGCAATGTCATCCTCAGAGAACGTACGGATATCGTTAAGGTTCGTGGATTTCAACGCCTTGCCGAGCAGCAGCAAGAGTCCTGATTTTTCTTTCGTATGTACTCCACGCAAGATATCGGCGACCGTCGTCTCCGATAGCTTGATCGGGTGCGCAGCTTGGAAAGATTTGTCCGAGACCTGCTCAAGGAACACTTTGCCAGCAGCAGCCTCGTGAATGGAGGTGGAGAAGCGAGACCCGGCACACCCAATGACCATGACGGTCAAACAACTGATCATGAAACAGTGCAGTACGCGTCTAACGACTGATAAAGCTGGTTCATGCATAGCGGTGACTCGTCGCGTTGGATGTTAGATTAGATTGGCAGTGTAGCAGGAACGTGAGGGAAACACAAAAAGGCTCCCCTCCCCACCGTGCACTCTGAGAAGGCTTCAGGTTTTTGACCATTCTTTGACCATCGTATGGTGAGGTCACGGTGAGTGTTAGGTTTCAGAACGTCCTCGGCAGCGGGAATTTAAAAGTTCTTGATTGCGCATTCACAAGCATGAGAAAGGTAGAGTTAACTCAATCAAGTCTCGCTTTCGCGTTCGGAAGCGAGAGCTAATACGGAAGGCCAAGATTGAAGTAGGTGCCTGAACACGGCTCCAGTACATGGATCTCAGGGATTCATACGAGTCAGCTGTCTTCAAGTCTGTTGACACTGTGTGGAATGGCAGTATATAAGTACATCGCCTTTCAGGGGGGGGGATGATCGGCCTGAGAATAAGTACAGCCTCGGTCGTACGCAAGTCATTACTTGAATCCGGTCCTCTCCCAGAACGTCCCCCCCACGGTAACAGCTCTCTTCGGCTCTCTCTCGTTGGACAGAAATATATCCAGGCTCTTTCTGGATCTTTTTTGAGAAAGGAGGGTAATAGGCCTGCTCGAAAGTCGTGTAATTTGGAGATATCTCTGTATCAGTCTGACCGAATGAAGGGCAAGTTTGTACAGGCTGATACGCTCCAGAGAAGTTTTTCAGTCTTGTCGCATCAACCGGAGTGAGCACCTCACCGTCTAGCAAAGGAGTGATGCATCATGAAGACGAACGACACCACACAGACGCAGGATCCGCAGAGCCACGCAGGGGCGGAGGCGACGCCCCGCGCAGCG
>JAOUHJ010000102.1 GCA_029865225.1 Nitrospira sp. | reverse complement strand
TCAGGCCATCGAAGCGTTTGTGGCCGCCTATGGACCAACAGCCAAACCTTTTGTGTGGCGCAAGAGAGAAGTCAAAGGCTCTCAACTCAGAAACACTATCGTGAACTTACGCAATTAAGCACTAGCACTTATTAATTCTGGGCCTAGGCTGCACTTTTGAACGGAGTTGGTCGAGTCGGTCTGTGACAAAGCTGAACCGCTTCTTCGGCGGATAGGGGAATCGATAGGCGATCGGTTCCTCTTGCGGTGGCAAGTGGTTCATGTCCCAGTAGACATTCACCGGTGCCGAATCCGCCGCCAGGTGGAACATGGAGCGGTAGCCCAGTCCGCAGCCGGTGATGTTGAGCAGCTCGCCAAATCCGTTCTGAGAGGCCCGTTGGATCGCCCTTTGTCCGATCGACTTATATGAATAAAATTGTCCCTTCGCCCATTTATGGCCCCAGTACAGTTGTTCGACGGTCATTTTGGCCGGCTTGTACACGACATGTTCGCCGGTATAGGCCGTCCAGTTCTCCGTCAGAATTCGGCCGGCCGCTTTCAGCTCAGCAAACTGTTTCGTACCAGGGTAGGGCGTCATGATCCGCCAGAGGGCCCCGGCCAATCCCATTTTGGTTGCCCATTCAGCGGTACGCTCAAAGTCGTAGACATCCTCATGGTCCAAGCCGCAGATAAAGCCAGCATGGATATCGATCCCCTGGTCATGAATGCGCTTGATCATCTCCTCGTACAGTTTCGCGGAGTTCTGCTTTTCAACAGACTTGAGCGAATCCTGGTTGATGGATTCGATTCCCATGAACATCGCCGAACAGCCGGATTCCTTCAACGTCTTGAGTAATTCCGGATGATGGGCGACGTAGGTCGCGCTCATCTGGCTCATCCACTTCTTCCCAAGCGGTTTCATGGCCGCGCACAACTCACGCGTATAGGCCGGGTCGGACAGCAGGTCATCGTCCCAAAACATCACCATCGGTCCATTCATTTTCTCGACGAGCTTCACGACATCGGCCGGTGGCTTTTTTCGGAATCCGTACGCGCCGCCCCCCAACGCCAAATGAATCGAGCAGAACGTACAGCGGTAATTACACCCCCTGGTCGCCGTGAGCGCATCTCGGAACATGTAACCTTGCGGCAACAAATCCCAACGAGGCGGTTTCTCATCCCACTTCTCAACCATGTACGGCATACGGTACTGTTGCTGCAGTTTGCCTTTCTTGAAGTCTTCAAGCAGCCGTGGCACCGTCAGCTCGCCTTCGCCAATGACGACTGAATCGGCATGCTTCATGGCTTCCTCAGGCATAATCGATGGATGAAGGCCACCAAGTACCACTTTAGCCCCTCGCTCTCGGAAGAGCCGCGCGACCTCATAGGCACGAATGGCGACGACGGTCGTCACCGTGATGAAGACTAAATCATAGTTAGCCTCGAAGTTCAGTGGACCGACAATTTCGTCTTGGATCTCAATATCCCATTCATCCTCTGAGATGAGGGCGGCGAGGGTAGGGAGGTTAAGGTTAGGCGTACGGAACAGCTTCCAGACCGAATCCCATTTCTGATCTTCAGGATGTGGAATAATGAGACCGATCTTGTGATGCCCCATAGTATGTCCTCCTTCACCTGAGTTTAGGGTTTGCCGAGGTTATGCCCCTCATACATATCTCTCCAGCCAACAGTTACAAGACAGTCCTAGGTCAACGAAAAGGGAACTGGAGCCATCGCAACCAGAGAGATTCGTTATGGCAGGGAGAGCAAGATCGGAATCGCCCGGATCGTCAAGAGACTTCGCGTGAGCGACCAAAGGGATGAGCGTAAGGATACCGGCGAGCAAGAGTCTCATCGTGCACCCTCCGGAATGACTGCACCATAGCCTCTAAAGATGAAGAAGATCAAGAGCCTGGGGGGGGGCGCTTCGCCAAAGCTCTTGATAGATTTGCCCTCCCTCATGTAAATTTCAAACTTCATCCCTGCAGGCTATTCTGTCTCTCTGCCGCCATGGATTTCCGATCGTTTTTCCGATTGATTATTCCGTCTGATTACTATTGTCGTTCCTCTTCGCTTTCACCGTACGGGTTAGTTCACTCTGGGCCGCCATAGTGGTTTTGGTGCCGCGATCACCCTTGCCACCGCTTCATAACGCTGTGAGGACGGAAGCTACCTTGACATCGGCTTTGAGAAGGATCATCAAATACAACATTATTGAACGCTTTTGCCTGATTAGCCGGTAGATGCAACCATGGCCAGTCCGCCCGAATATTTGAACTTTGCCACGAGCGAGGGGCTGCTTGCCTATGGCGAAGCCCTGATGCGATTGCCGCGCATCGGCGACTCGGCCCTTCCGCTTCTTGCACCAGAGGATTCACACCGCCTTGAGCGGACCAGGCAGGCGACGGCAGCGGTTTTGTCATTCGTCCGCCACGCCCAGAATGGATTCGCAGATGCGATCGAGTATCTGACGGCCAGACAAGCGATTCTTGATGGTCCTTGCGGCGGCGATGCACTTGCGTTTTATGCCGCGTGGAACGGCCTCCTGGCGACCGGGGAACTCGCTCCGCTTCTTCGCGCCTCGATCGGGCGTTGTCAAAAGCCCACTGTTCGCAGGCCGGTGGCGATCGTGCCACGCTCGCAGTTGACGCCGCAGCTTGCGGCGGGACGGATCATCCTCGATCTCGGAGATGATCGTTTTTGGCTGCTGCCGCGAGATCTTTCGGAGCGGGCCCTGCTGTTCACCATGCGACATGGGGTGTCGTCGGCAGACAGCAAGACCCACCGAGTCGGATGTCGGCTCGCCAACGTCCTGGACAAGGAGAAAGGATTTCCCAAAGCCGATGCGGTCGGTATGGCCTTGGCCAAGATTATCGGTGTGGTAGGTCGACAGCTCGACTATTTGCAGGTGCAGAATTATTTGGACCCGGCGACGTTCATTCATTTCGTGAGTCGAAGTCCCAATACGACCCAGCTCTATCACCGCGTGTCGGCAGCCTTGCTGGCAGGGAGGGCGGAAGCCTCTGCGCCACAAGCGGCTGACGCGTTGGACTCCCAGGACTTCGGATGGGCGACCGGCATCGAGAAATCGGCCGAAGCAGAAGCGGCGGCCAGCGCATTCGGAGTCGACACGTCCACCGCCAAGAAGCTGCTCAAACATCCGCTCTATTGTTATCCGGCCGGCAACTCGTTCTTCGATACCTACGTGACCGTTGTGGATGGCATACACCGGCTCGCTGAATGGCGGTTGGGATCCGTCGGTTGTCTCTATACGCACAGTTCGACGTTGCGGGCCTTGGTGATTTTTCTCGACCCACGGCCTTTTGCCGAAGCCTTCACTCAGTTCGGTGAGTATAAGGAAGGGCAGGACAATGTCGTACTCCTGACCTATGAGAACGGGCAGCTCTCCGGCTATTCGACGGCGGTCGGATTGTCGCAACGTGAGCGGGCTGAACGGGATGCCTGGGTATCGGTAGAGCGCCAACGTCAGGATCGGGTCACGCTAAGGCCCCGGCAGGTGAAGAAGCTGGTGGCTCTCGTTTCGGGCGGAGACTTCGCAGGAGGCGGGGCGGCCTTGAAAGAATTACGGGTGACCGGGAACCGATTTGGTCTGGACGTCTTTTTCGTACGGCACGGCTTTCTCGGCTTGGCCAATAACTGGATCGAAAAAGTCACCGAACAGGATACGCGCATGTTGGGCAGCCGCCCGAGCAGCCCGATCGGCAGCAGTCGATTCGAAGACTTCAAGGATGAACAGGTGCAGCAGGCGGCGGTTCTGAATCTGGAACCGTACCTCCAAGACGGCGCGCTGGTCGTGCTGGGAGGAGATGGAAGCCTTCGGGGAGCGCGCGCGATGTATGAAAGGTTTGGTGTCCAGGTCGCTGGCATCCCCGGCACGATCGACAACAATATTGCCGGGACGATTTCGTTGGGGTTCCACTCGGCCCTTCGGCTTGCTGATCAGTCCATCGAATCGCTCAAAGCAACGAGCTCGGCGATGGGCAGCATCTTTTTTGTAGAACTGATGGGCGCCGGGTCGGGCCATCTGGCTTTGGCTTGCGCCTATGAAGCGAGGGCCGAAGGAGTGCTCGTGAACGAGCACCCGGACCCGGATGCGTACATTGATGGTGTGATTCTCGGAACGCTGAAACGTTCGCTGGGTGTGCCCAACAAGAGCCATTTGTTCATTGTTGCCGAGCGCACACCCCATCGACATCACTCGGACGGCGGTGTCCATGGATTGCCGGACTACGTCGCCCACGAAATTTCAAAGTGGCCGCAGATGTGCCCAGGGCCTGGTCACTATCCGCTTACTCCCGCCACGAAAGCAACGATCCTGGGGCATACACTTCGAGGGGCATCACCCACACCGGAAGACAAAGCCATCGCGCAACACCTGGCCTACGAGACGGTCAAGCGGTTGGTGGAACGGCCTGCCGATATCGTCGGCAGTATGATGGCGTATCGAGAGCCGGGGTACATCGAATCGATTCCTTTGCATGCGCTGTCCCCCAAGCCTTTCGATTGGGAAGTCTTTTCGCGCATGCACGCACGAGAGTTTCCATAGGTGAGAAGTAGCTGGTTCACCGAGTGAGCTCCCACGAGAGAGCTATCTGACTTCGTGCAGCTTCATCAGATTGGTCCCCCCCGGCTGTCCCACTTGTGTCCCGGACAGGATCACGATCTTTTCTCCAGTCCTCACCAGCCCTTCTGATTTCAATCGCCGTTCTGCCTCCTCGACTCGCGGATCGGTGTGCTCGATCTGAGGAATCGTTAAGGGGCGCACTCCCCAATACAGCGCCATCAGTTGCCTGACGGACTCAAACGGCGTGAAGGCCACAATGGGGGCGGCCGGCCGCTGCTTGGAAATCAGACGGGCGGTCGCGCCGCGCTCGCTGAACGCGACGATCGCGTTGGCGGAGATCGCTTTCGCTGCGAAAAAAGCGGCTGTGCAGACAGCTTCGGGGAAAGGCAGGTTTCCCAAATCGGTTTGGCGTTTGAGGATGACGCCAGGTTCGACTTCTCCCTCGGCCACACGAATGATGCGGTCCATCACCTGTACTGTTTCGATTGGATAAGACCCGACTGCCGTTTCGGCTGAAAGCATCACCGCATCCGTGCCGTCAAAGACGGCGTTGGCAACATCCGATGCTTCCGCTCTTGTCGGGCGTGTTGCTTGGGTCATGGACTCCAACATCTGCGTCGCGGTGATGACCAGACGACGCCGACGGTTGGCCTCCATGATGATCCGTTTTTGCAGCACTGGCACGGCCTCGGGCTCCAACTCAACACCCAAATCTCCACGCGCGATCATCACACCGTCCGCTTGTTCTAGGATCTCATCCAATGCCGTCACGGCTTCTTCCCGTTCGATCTTCGCAATGATCGGAACAGTGCGACCACACACAGCAAATAGGCTGCGAGCCATCTGAATATCCTGTGCCCCTCGAACGAATGAGAGCGCCACATAATCCACGTTGTGTTCGACGCCAAATCGAATGTCGTGTCGATCTTTGTCGGTCAACGTCGCGGCGCTGACGTTCGTACCAGGCAGATTAATACCTTTGTGGGAGGTGATCCTGCCGCCGACCACAACAGAGCACTCGACGACCTCGTCCGCAATACAATCCGCGATCAGTTCAATACGTCCGTCGTCGATCAACAGCCGGGCACCCACACGGAGATCGTGCATCAGGGATGGATACCTCACTGGAATCTCAGGAGGAGAGGCTCGTGTAGACGGTTGGGGATCAGGTTGCTCTTCGGACTCTGCAACCGCTCGCACACGTACCGTTTGACCGGGTGTCACGTCAATACCGGTCTTGGCGACGAGACCCACTCGGATCCTCGGACCTTGGAGATCTTGAATGATCGCCACCGCTGTCCCGTGCCGAGCCGCTGCCTCGCGTATGGCCGTGATGGCGGCCGCGTGCGATTCATGGGTGCCGTGCGAGAAATTTAATCGAGCCGCGTTCATTCCACTTTGGATCAGTCGGCTCAGGATGGCTGGTGAGCTGCTGGCGGGGCCGATGGTGCAGACGATCTTCGCTTTTCGCATATTCATGTGTGAGCGCCTCCACGCTGCTCATTCGAGAAAGGGAACAGAGAATATCACGGATCGATTCGCCTCGTATCGGTGTGGCTCCGGGATGATATCGACTCTGTTTCATGTCCTGTTGCGCCATCAGTTTCCTGCATTGTCCTTTCCTAATCTCGATCGACGGGTAGAATGACGCCATCCCAGGAGTGGCATCTTTGGTCATAGCGATTTCGATGCCACACGCCTCTCCTCAGTAACGAGAAGGCGGACACGATGGCAATCCCTATCTCTGTAGCATCCGACAAGGGTGGCGTTGGAAAGAGTGTGGTTACGGCCAACCTTAGACTGTGCCGGTACTCCTCATGGAGGTCACTCAGGCGTTGTGTTCACTTACTCTCTGTTCGAGCGTAGCAAGCGAGTGCCCACTGTCTGGAACCACATGTTGCGTCCCGCTCTACCAATCGCTTGATCTCCGGTGATCACGCAATATGAATTGGCTGAATGGAGGATCTCGATGTACGTAGGATTCCTAGTTTACTTCTGCCTACGCACTCGGTACCCTCTGGCGCCGACTTTATGAACTAGATTATGCCTCCGATGAAATCAAACAAGCCATGTCCCAACACACTTTACCTTCGCAAGGAGCATTCCATGGTGTATCTCTCTGCGGCTCTAATCGTATTCTTCAGCCTATTCAGTTATCAGCCGGTTAGCGCAGCCTTCATGGAACGGCCCAAGGTTGAATACTCGGCCGATTCGACTATGCAAACTGAGGAAGGCACGATTCAACAGCATGTCTATGCGACACCGACCAAGGAACGGAAGGAGATGCTGACCGGCGGAGGCGACGGGGGTATCATGATCTTCCGCTTCGACACGAAGGTGCTGTGGATCCTCATGCCGTCAGAGAAGATGTATATGGAACAATCGGTGGCCGGAAGCCGCGGCCAGCGTGATGATCCAGCTCAATGGACCTACGAACACACCGCGATGGGCGACGAAACACTGAACGGCGTCAGAGTCACAAAGTACAAGACCATCGCCACAAGCACGGACGGAAAAAAATACGGCGGCTTCTCCTGGCGCACGAAAGAAGGCATCACCCTTAAGCAGGATATGCTCTACAAGGAGGGCAATAAAAAGGAGCGGATGTTGATCGAGCTCAGCAACCTCAAGATCGGCAAACAGGACCCAACGTTGTTCGAGATTCCGGCAGGCTTCACGAAACTCGATATGGCCGGCATGATGGGCGGCATGATGGGCCGCGAAGGGATGGAACAGCGTGCCCCCAGGCCACAGACTGGAAAACCGCCGCGCACCATGCCGATTCCGGACGAGCAGCCGGAAACCCTTGAGGCCCCACCCTCTCAAGACGAGTCTTCCGACATGGAAAAGGCCACCAACTTCATGAAGGGTCTGTTCGGACAGTAGGGGAACCGGCATGCTGAGGCGGCTGCGAAGCGGATCGCTGCTGGTTGCCATAGTGATGATAGTAAGTGTTACTCGGCCCTGTGTCGCTTCCGTACAGAAAGCTGGAGCGTCCATCCCGCCGGATCGGCCGGTCGTCAAGGCAGCCGCCCTCTACATGGTCGAGCTTCAATCGGGGAAGGTCCTATTAGAAAAGAACGCGACCCGACGCCTCCCACCCGCCAGTCTTACGAAAATCATGACCGCCATGGTCGCGTTGGAAGCCGGATCTCTGGAACAGGTTGTCACAATGGATCCCCGTGCGTTGGTCAACCGATCGTCGCTGGGATTTCATTCGGGAGAACAATTCTTTCTGCGCGACCTCGTCACGGCCATGCTGGTGAACAGCGCGAACGACGCCTGTGAAGCTGTGGCCTTCCATGTCGCTGGGAGCGAAGCTCAATTCGTCGCGAAAATGAATGAACAAGCCCAAGCCCTAAAGCTGGAAGATACCCACTTCACTAACCCCTGCGGCTTCGATGCACCGGAGCATTATTCCACCGCGGTGGACCTGGCCAAACTGACGGACCATGCCCTTCAGGTGCCGGCCTTCTCCATGATGGTCCGCACCGTGACCCGTACCATCACGACCGTGGATGGGAAACGGCAGGTGTCGCTGCATAGCACGAACGAATTGCTCCTGGATCCAGACGTCACAGGGGTGAAGACCGGCTATACGGGCAAGGCCGGCCGCTGTCTGATTGCCAGCATGTTCAAAGAAGGACAGCGATTGCTGTTGGTAGGGTTGAATGTGGATGACCAATGGGAACAGGCTGCCCGTCTTCTTCGCTACGGACAGGCTGTCTTACGAGCAGCCAACGATTAGTGTTCGGTCTATTGTCGACCCACCTGGTGAAGGTAAGCGTTGCGTAGATTGTTCTGAGCGAGGGTGTAGTGATGATCCAATTGTACTGCGAGGCGGAATTCGTCGATGGCCCTGTCCCACTCGCCCTGCAGGGCATAGGCATGCCCCAAGTTGTTGTGCGGACGCGCTTTGTGCGGCGATTTCGCTACGGTGTCCGACCAGAGGGAGACCTGATCTTGATAGAGTGTATTGCGTTGGAAGGTCATCACGCACAGTCCCAAAACCATCATCAAAGCCATGTTTCGAGCGACGCTTCGAACAGGAATGGAATCCCTAAAGGTCTTGCTGAAACGGGTGAGCACAGTTGAGGCGCAAACAACAAGAGCGAGGAACAGCCCGATCGACGCGAGGTAGAAGTTGCGTTCGCTCAATAGGTCTGCTCGGGGGATCACCATCGTAGGGAGAAGCTGAAGAAAGTACCAGCCAATCCCGAATGACAACAGGGGAAGACGGCCAACCATGACGACAGCGACTGCGATCAATACGGCAATCACGAAGAGATCGACAGGTAACGGCCATTGTACCAGCGAGAGGAAGTCAGGGAGATCGTGGTCGAAACTCTGCTTCCACGGCCACAAGAACAACAGAATAGCGTAGACAAGGGCGTGGGCTTCGCTCAGCACATTCTCCCAGGGAAGCCGAAGTTGCAAGCTGAAGTGCGCAAGATAGGCATAACGTGGATGACTCCAGGCCCACCCTGCTGCGAAGACGAGAAGAATCCAGAACGGGAGATGCGATGAGAAGATTGCTTTACAAAGAGAAGGGCCCCGGAGTTTTCGGATCAGAACGTCCCAGAGCAACAACGCCATGGGAAGAGTGACGGCCGTTTCTTTTGATCCGATCGACAAAACACCGGCTGCGACGGCTCCTAACAGATAGATTCGGCGGAGGGTGCCGACATGTTGCGATTCCGACGCCTTGTTGTACAGGAAGATGGCAAGCAGGTAGAAGAACGCCATCAAGCCCGACGCCCGCCCGGAAATATAGGTGACGGTTTCGGTTTGAATGGGATGGATGAGAAACACCAATGCGGTACACAACGGCAGTTGTCTGTTCTTATCCGCAACGGCTCGCGTGAGTATCAGATAGACCAGGATCCCCGATCCCAGATGGAGCAGCAGATTCAGGATGTGATAGCCGACCGGCGAGGAACCATACAGTGTGCGATCGACCAGGAACGTCAGTGACAAGAGTGGCCGTACGATATGTCCGGCATGTTCGGCAAACGTCTCCCAGCCGGCATAGTGCGGATTGTCGAGGATGGTGGAATAATCATCGAATTGAAAATCACCGCGGAATGCTCCGGAATAGGTCACACATGTGACCAGCAGCAGTGTGAACAAAAAGCCATAAGATGTGGTTGCAAGCTTCACCGCGTGGTTATACAGCATCGTGCCTTCAGCGGAATAGGGGGGAACTTATGCACATGACAACCGTAATGGGATGCCTGCTGGCCATTTGCGCCCTGGCCTGGTTACCTGCCGATCTTCATGCGCAAGGGACAGGTGCTTGTGGATGCACCGAGCAAGACAAACTGGACGTCAAGAGTCGTATTCAGCAAACAGAGGCGGCGATGCGAGAGCTTGACCGTATGATCAAATTCTGGCAAGGGCGGGCCAACGGTTCTATGACGCTGGATGACGGCGCCACCCAACAGGACATGAGTTCCGAGGAATTTCGTTCTACAGTATTGATGGGTGAGCTAGGCTTCGTCTTCTATCCTGCCCAAATTAAGGGCTCACGAGCGTTCGGCGCCGGAACTGGTCCGACCTGTGAGGTCGAGATTGATCCGAATGCCACGGCCTGTCTCCGTGGTGCACTCCAAGACCATGAGAACGTGCACGCCAAGGCCTGCAAAGCCAACAAGAGTTTGAATCCATTCGTCGATTGGCGCAGCAGCCAGACCGTCGTGGACTATTTGAAAGAAGAGCGGGAAGGCTACCAAAAGGAAAATGAACGACTCAAACGTGAGCAAGAGATTCAAAATAAACAATGCAAACCCACCCAGCTCGATCCCAGTGCCAAGAATCAGCTGCGGCAAACTTTGGCCCAACAAGAACGTAACAATCAGTCGAACGCGCGTTTGCAAACCTATGGAACGGCGCTCCAAGGAGGAGGAAGCCGATGAGAACATCACCTTTCTATCGCTTTCGAATACTCGCCTTGTCAGCCGGTTCTATTCTGATGGTCATGCCTGCATCCGTGCCTGCGACTTCGCTGACCGGCTTTGCCCCTCCATCGGAGATGGCAACCACTTCGCCTAAAGACGCGACCGTAAAAAAGTATGTCGCTGATTGCGTGACCAAGGCGGCTAAAAACACTTCCTGTGAAACACTGCGCAAGGAAGCGATCGAAATTCTGAAAGAGGATGTACTGACCCTCGGCTCCAGTGCAAACCGGGAGTTTCTACCGACACTGTTGAAAGTAGTTAAGAGCGATGCGCCGGAGTTGCGCATTGCCGTCTTGGACGCGATCGGGATGATCGGTCCGAAGGATGGCGATGCCCCCATCCTGGCACGATTAGCCAACGACCCAGTTCCGGATGTCCGGCGGGCCGTTCGACAAACGATCTCGCGAGGAAAGGGTAGCGCCCTCAGCTTACTCAGCCAGCGAGTTATGTCATCGGAACACACAGGACTCACACCAGAGGTGCCGCCTGATACCGGTAAGTTCGCAATACCCTTAGCCCCTGATAGCACCTACCTGTTCTTTGCCAGCGATCAAAGGATTGGCCGCTTGTCTTATATCGGCAAGAAAGCAAGCAACGTCTCGGCCTTCTATAAGGGCAAGGCCAAGAAGGGCCCGTTCAAGCTCGAGGACTTTCGAGAGAGATACCGCTACCAGTTGCAAGATGAAGAAGAAGCCCTCAATCAGAATCAGGAGGCTGAGAGGAAGAAGCTGGAAACCATGAAGCAGCCTGATCCGACCAACGGGCAGGCATTCATGGAGTATATGGAAAAGATGCAGTCCGTATCGGCCGGGCAGAGCACACGGATGGTCTTCGATGCCTATCAGAAGGAATTATTCGATTCACCGGTCGTCTACGTCTTGGAAGAACGCCAGATCGGCCAGCGCAGCTATCCCACAAAGTACGTGGTGCTCTATCAAGAGCTCGCGCTCAAGAGGCCCGGATACAGGCTGGCATGGATGACCATGCCCGATAGTGCTCTCAAAACCGCTCAGGCCACTTCACTGGCGGAGGAAAAAGAAGAACTGGCGAATAAGAAAGAAGCCGAGACCCTGAAAAAGCGGCAAGAAGCCTTGGACGACCTGACGAAGAAGAAAGATGAGGCGGAAAAGAAACAGTTCAAGAAAGGTCAGCAGGATCTTGAGAAAGAGTTAGGCTTCTAAGATGTGATAATCGACCAAGATACAAGGCTATCCCATCAGAAAAGTCGGGTCTTCAACTCAAGGAAGCTGCAGCGCGATCGGAAAGGTAGCGGCATAGCCCTCGTTCGTGGCGGTGGGGCCCAGCATCAATTCATCACCACCGTGCCGGAAAATGAAATCGTGACGATTTCTCACCTTCCGTGGCCCCATCCCAGCGTAGGGCTGAACGGTGTGTGTACGATCGGTCAGTTCATCGGGAAAGTACAGTTGCGACGTAAACTCAAAGCGCTTTCCCGACACCAACGCCGTGCGAATCTTAAAGTGAATATGAACGGTCCGAATGGGATACCAACCCGGATAGATGGTCATGAAGTGAGCTTCGCCCCCTCCATCGGTCATTTGGTATCCTCGCAAGAACTTCTTGCCGACCGTGTTGAACCCAGGATCCTGGACATCTGAATACACTCCTGCCGCATCGCAGTGCCAGATATCCACCTGAGCATTCTGCAACGGCTGACAGCCCCCTCTACGAAGGTGCATGACCTGAAACGTCAGCGCGAACGGCGTACCGAGCCTGATTCGTCCATCCGCCGGATCGGAGCGAATATCCGATCGGTGCAATCGTTCATCGACAAAATAGGGTCCCTCGGTTTGCTCAGGACGGACGATGCACAGAGGCCGAGGCGTCGCGGCAATCGTTTGAGTCACCGCCAGTCTTCCACCGATCAAGTAGGCAGCACCCGTCACCCCCAGCAGGACCATCACTTCGCGACGAGAAAGAAAGTTTCCAACATGCTCATCCTTCTCTCTCATCCCATCCAGCCCTTCCTTCTGCGGCTTGCGACCTGGGAGTACATTCACTACCTTTTCCTGAGCCGGGGGTGAACGCTTGAAGGAGGTGGCGGTGGAGAGAATGGTGCTGACCTTGGAGCGAAGAACGGATAGGGGCGATAGAATCCTCCCCCTCCCCAATAGCCGCCATACGGTCCCCAAAACCCACTGTACGCGCCATAGGGATAGAACCCGCCCCACCCATAGGGCGGGTAGTAGTAACCGTAGTACGGACTCCGATCTCGCCGTCTTTGTGCCGCGATGCTGTTCCAATCGATGATATGTTTCACGTCAAGAATTGGGTACGTATAGTCGCTTTCGTCCAGTTGTCTCGTGGTCTCACCGGTCACCGTGCCGATGACAGTAACGGGCGTTCCTTCTGGCAGGCTGGCCGGGTCGAGAAATGCTTCTCGAACGGCCAGGAATCGTCCCTCGGAATGAAGACGATCTTCTGTCAGTGGCCCATCCTTCGCACTCGGCAGTTGCAAGACTTCCAGTTCGGTTCCCGCTCCCGTCCGTTTTGCCCGAATGACGGTACCTCCGATCATCACCGTTCGTCCGACGTATTCACTGGGAGCACTCTTCAAGTCGGCGAAACGTATACTTGTATCGATTTCTTTCTCCAACCAGAGAGGAACACCGAGGAGCTCCGTGTCACGCTGGACTTGATGGAGAGATTCTGCACAGGCCGAGAAGAGGAGTGCCGCACCGGCCAGGGGAGCGAGTATAGTCATGCGAGACATGGTTATTCTCCTCCCTAGAAGTGATACGACAGCCCGCCAAGGATATGCTGCGCTCGGTAATTGCCGCGGAAGCCCCCTAAGTCACCAAATGCTTGGTCAAACGTGAAGGTCGCACCCGTATACTTATATTCTCCGAAGATGGCGATTTGGGGTGTGACGAAAGCACGCAATCCAGCCAGGACATTCCACGCCACCGATGAATCGGTGTCACTTCGTACAGTTGGAGTATCGCCGATGTGGGCGATGGCGGCGCCCACCCCGGCGCCAACGTAAGGCTGGAACGTTCGGCCTGGGTATCGAGCAATAAAGTTGGCGCCAACAGTGGTCACTCTCATATGGATACCAGTCTCGGGATCAACGCTTGGAGTGCTAGGATCATCTTCGAAACTCTTAATATGAGGAGTTGTGTGAAAGACTTCGGCTTCAACCCCGTACCAACTGTGCCCGGGGAAATATCCGATCTTGCCGCCATAGGTAATTGAGTTTTGGAGATCGAAGTCTGCTAAAGGACCCGGCACTCCAGCCTGAGATCCCGTGCCTGCGATGCTGTTGATGCGATCAGCAAAGTTCACACCTCCATATCCAGCGATATACATCTCGGCAGATGCAGGAAACGGGTTATGGATCAGAGAGAGCGAAAGACCTGTGAAGGCGATACTGGCGATTGACCAGTTCTTTCGTTGCATACTCATAACTCCTTTTCGTCATCATACCAAAAGTTTGGTCCGTACATAATGTCGTCTTCACAGGATTCGGTGGTCTCACAAATGCTAGTGCATCAGAATATTCGCATTTCTCTATAGATAC
>JAOUHJ010000016.1 GCA_029865225.1 Nitrospira sp. | reverse complement strand
AATGCCAGCCAAGCTTGCTCTGGCCTTGGACGCGGTCGCTGAAGCGAATGGGTAGTTCACGAATGTCTGCTCCGAGTTGAACCGCCCGCCAGGCCAGCTCTACCTGAAAGACGTATCCCTTCGCGCCTACTGTTTCAAGGCGCATCCTCATCAATAGGTCGCGATGATAACATCGAAATCCGCCTGTCCAGTCATGGATCATAGGACCTAAAAAGAGCCTGACATAGGTGTTGCCGCAGCGAGAGACCAGGCGTCGCCTGGCGTCCCAGTTATCGGTGCCCCCACCAGGCACGTAGCGACTGCCGATCACCAGGTTGGCGGTTTTGCTGCCGTGCACCAAGCGGGGTAAGTCCCACGGTGCATGGCTGAAATCACAATCCATTTCGATGATACGGTCATACTTCCGTTGGAGCGCCCAGTTAAACCCCGCCAAATAGGCTGGCCCAAGCCCTTGTTTTTGTGCCCGATGCAAGACATGGACGTGCCCATGTCTGCAACTCAGTTCATCGGCGAGTTGTCCGGTTCCATCTGGCGAATTATCATCGACGACTAAAATATCAGCGACTAGATAGTGACCAATCGCATTGATGAGCGCTTCAAGGTTGGGTCGTTCGTTGTACGTTGGAAGCACAATGACGATCGATTGGTCGAAGGTAAATGGTGAGTTGGGGACAAGAGGGCTGCCGAGCGCAAGCTGGGAATATTCTGGAGATGGACCATCGGGGGGTATGTGGTCGCTGATGGCAATGCGTGCACTATCGGCTCCACGAGCGACGAGGTCTTCTACATCCTCAAAGTTCTGAACGAGATAGGCTTGGTCGGCATTCAACTGTTTTAAGGAGAACGATCGGTCAGCGGTTGAGACTCGGCAATAACGTACTGGGGGAGTCTGGACCTCCTCAAACGAGGCGGGGAGTGGTTGACCAATAGGCATAATGATTAGGTGTATGCCATTTGATAGTCGCTCGACAAGGTTTGCCTCAAGGGCAGAAGTGGGCGGATTCTAGATGACTACACCGAGTCGTGCAAGTAGATGCGCGTGCGAGTCGTTCATTTTGACAGTGCGAGAACCGCTGTGTTACAGTCCGCGAATCGTTAATATTCCAAGCTTTTCGATCATATAGAGTGAAGGGTAATTGTTATGAGTGGATCGCGGTCACATGTGATTATTGTTGCAGGAGCAGGGCCAGCCGGTATGGCCGTCGCCAGTTCGCTTTCGAAAGCCGGACATGACATCATCATTCTCAATCGAGACATCAGGTTCGGCGGGTTGGCCGAGTACGGAATCTTCCCATCTAAATTAAAACTCCGGGGTGGTCTTAAGAAACAGTACTGGGAGCTGCTTCAGCAGAAAAATGTGCATTATTTCGGCAATGTCTCGATTGGAAACGGGAAAGACCTCACGGTTGATGATGTGCGTGGACTTGGAGCAAGCGCGGTTGTGTTCACCATTGGGGCGCAAGGAACGAAAGCGATCGGAGTGGAGGGAGATTCAGCGCAGGGTGTGTTCCACGCGAAAGATGTCGTGTATCACTACAATCGCCTTCCTGGTTTTGGCGACCGGCCCTTTGAAGTGGGAAAGCATGTCTGTGTGATTGGTGCCGGGGATGTGATGGTGGACATTGCTCACTGGTTGGTTCGCTATAAGAAGGTCGAGCGGGTTACGGCCATTGTCCGACGAGGCCCAGTGGAACGAAAGTACAACCCGAAGGAGATCCGTAGTATCTGTGCCAATATGGATCTGGAAGGGATCCGTAGTGAGTTCGAGCGGATCAAAGAGCGTTTGGCTACGGTGGGGCAGAACCATGATGATGTGTTAAAAGGTTTTACGGACGAATTCACGAAGTGCGAGCCTCCGGTGTCAGAAACAAAAATGGGCTTCCGCTTCCTGGCTTCCCCAAAGCGTATTTTGGTGGACGGACACAATCGTGTTCGTGCGCTTGAAATGGAGGATAATCGGTTGGATCCAAAAGGCGAGGATACCGTCGCGGTCGGCTTGAAGCAGTACTATGAATTTCCCTGTGATGCGGTCGTATTCGCCGTTGGCGACAAGGTCGATGAGACTGTCGGGCTTCCCTACAAGAACGGGACATTTATTACGAACCCCAACAAAACGGGTAACGATCCTGACGACGCGCTTTTTCAGGCTTACGATGAGACGAGCGGGAAAGTGATGGATGGTGTTTTCCTCGCTGGTTGGGCCAGAAAAGCGAGTGAAGGCCTTGTCGGTGTGGCGAAGCGCGACGGTGATTGGTGCGCAGAGGTTGTGGAGCGCTATCTGTCGACCAAGAACTCGGGTGGGGATGCGAAGACGGTGTTGGACCAATTACATTCGCTGCTCAGAACGCGACAGAGTCGTCCGGTTGATGTGAACGGGCTGCGGGCGCTTGAAGTGGCGGAGCGCTCATTCGCTGGGAAAACCGATTGTATCGGGGAGTTCAAATTTACAGCGAATCAGGACATGCTGGCCTGTATTGAACAGAGGAAGTCGTCCTAGTCGGGGTTGAAGCCGTTATCCGTGCCCCCATTTTAGCTTTCCCCGCAACACCTCATAGTAGTGGCTCTCCGGAAAACGTATCAATCGGGTCCGATAGTCTGACGCTTTGATGACTGCGTTATCCCCCTGAATAATGGCGACTCCGACTTGGCCGTCGAGCGTAACCATCGATCCTTCATCCTGACTCGTTAGGGTAACGTCAATCACCACATTGCTCGGTACGATAAGTGGCCGATGGCTCAAGGTGTGTGGACAAATCGGTGTCAAAATGAGCGCCTGCACGCCAGGATTGATAATGGGCCCCCCTGCAGAAAGTGAGTAGGCGGTGGATCCTGTGGGTGTTCCGATGATGAGGCCGTCCCCTCTCAGGTTCGTGACGAATTGACCGTCGATCGAAATCTGTAGGTCGATCATGCGGGCGAGGGTACCCTTGCTGATGACCACATCATTCAAGACAGTCCCTCGGGCGACGGTTTCTCCATGGCGATGGATATGGGTTGCCAACATCAGTCGTTCATCGAGGATGCAATCGTTGGCAAATACTCGGTCCAGCGAGGGATAGAGATTGTCCAGCCTCACTTCTGTCAGAAAGCCAAGACCACCCATGTTGACGCCGAGAATGGGAATGCTACGTTCCGCTGCGAGGCGTGCGGCACTCAGGATGGTCCCGTCTCCACCCAATACCAAGAGGACATCTGCCTTCTGAGCCAGTTGGGTTTTCGGCATACCACCTGGCTCGTTCAGCAATGCTGCAGATGTTGTATCAAGCAGGACGTCGATGCTGCGGGCACGGAGCCAGGCAACTACCCCTAATAACGTACTCTTGACCTCTAGAAATTTCGGTTTAGTTAAAATACCAATGCTTTTGCTTGTCATTCGGTGTGCGTATAGAGGAGAAAATGGGTGTGATTGTATAGAGATATTTCTTTTTATGTCAATGAGAAGTCTCTTCCTATTTTGATGGATATAGATTTTGGCAGGACTGAGAACCATGCAATTGATGTTGTTATGTCACCAGTCTTGTTCTCCTCTCAACCTTGACTCTCAATCATACTGTGGTTAGAATTAGGTCAAGATTTTTCAAGGGTTTTGGTCCAGCGCAGCCAATGTGTGCACTCACTAAGAGGAGGCAGGATGTTCGAACGATTTACTGACAAAGGTCGAAAGATCATCATCCTTGCGCGGGAAGAAGCTGAACGTCATCAAAACGATTACCTCGGCACCGAACATCTGGTCTTGGCGATCCTCCGTGAGTCGGATGGGATTGCGCTGATGATCTTAAAAAAGATGGGATTATCCACAGAGCAGATCCGGCTAGAAATCGAACGGAATCTGCCGGGTGGAGGGACGACGATGACATTCGGGGAAATCCCTTTTAGTCCCCGAGTGAAGAAAGTAATCGAGTACGGAGTCGAGGAAGCGAGGTTGCTGGGTCATAATCATATTGGCAGTGAACATCTTCTTCTTGGTCTCCTCCGTGAAGAGGAAGGAATCGGTGGGAAAATCCTTCGGAGCTTAGGTGCCAATCTTCTCACGGCGCGGCAATTGACCGTGACGTTCTTGCGGAAGTCAGCGCCACGAGAGAGGGATCGGAAGAGTAATACGCCGGCGCTTGACGAATTCGGTCGGGATCTGACCCAGTTGGCGCAAGAGGGTCAGCTGGATCCTGTGATCGGACGGGCCGATGAAATTGAACGCGTCCTCCAGATTCTGAGCCGAAGAAGTAAGAATAATCCGGTGTTGATCGGTGAGTCCGGTGTCGGAAAGACGGCGATTGTGGAAGGACTTGCTCAACGGATCATTCAATCTGAAGTTCCCGATAACCTGCTCTCCCGTCGGGTCATTGCGTTGGATCTTGGCTCGCTCGTTGCAGGGACCAAGTATCGCGGGCAGTTCGAAGAACGCCTCAAGGTTGTCATGAAGGAGATCGTGCAAGCTGGGAATATCATCATTTTTATTGATGAGCTTCATACGCTGGTAGGGGCGGGAGCTGCGGAGGGGTCGATCGATGCTTCTAATATGCTGAAACCTGCTCTCTCACGCGGTGAGATTCAATGCATTGGGGCCACAACCCTGGATGAATACCGTAAACACATTGAAAAGGACGGGGCGTTGAAACGGCGATTCCAGCCGATTTACGTTCAACCGCCCAATCTCGATGAAACGATCCGTATTATCCAAGGCCTTCGTGATCGATATGAGGAGCATCATGGCGTCGAAATCACGGAAGATGCCATTGTCGAGGCCGTGAAGTTGTCGGATCGGTATATTACCGATCGGTTCCTACCAGACAAGGCCATTGATCTCATCGATGAAACTGGTTCTCGTGCCAAGCTCCAAACGTACGCCCTTCCGTCTGAACTGAAAGCGATGGAGCAGGAACTTAAGAAGGTCGCGCGCGAGAAGGAACTCTCGATCTCCATGCAGAACTTCGAGGAGGCGGTTCGACATCGTGAGGAAGAAGAACGGCTGCGTAAGTTGCTTGATGAATCCAAGCGAGAGTGGAAAAAGAATCAGGAAAAGAACAAGCCTGTGATCGGCAAAGAGGATGTTGCCTACGTAGTTTCTAAAATGACCGGGATCCCGCTCTTCAAATTGGAAGAGGAGGAATCGAACAAGCTGCTGCGAATGGAAGAGTTCTTACATAAACGCGTGGTCGGACAAAATGAAGCCATTTCTGCGGTAGCGCGTGCCATCCGTCGCTCTCGAGCCGGCCTGAAGGAAGCCAAAAAGCCGATTGGTTCGTTCATCTTCCTCGGGCCGACAGGTGTCGGGAAAACAGAATTGGCGAGAACGTTGGCGGAGTTTTTGTTCAACAGCGAAGACGCATTGATTCGCGTCGACATGTCGGAATACCAGGAGAAGTTTACGAGTTCTCGTCTATTCGGAGCTCCTCCCGGTTATGTGGGGTACGAGGAAGGAGGACAGTTGACCGAGAAAGTTCGTCGTCGGCCGTACTCAGTCGTACTCTTCGATGAAATTGAAAAGGCACATCCCGACGTGTTTAACGTATTACTGCAAGTGTTGGATGATGGGGTGTTGACCGATAGTCTGGGCCGAAAGGTTGATTTTAAGAATACCGTCGTCATCATGACCTCCAATATTGGGACCAAGATGATTCAAAAAGGCGTGTCTCTTGGGTTCCAGAGCACAGAAGGTGAAGCGGCACGGAAGAAAAAGGATGAGGTCCTCGGTGAGCTTCGGAAATCATTCAGCCCGGAATTCTTGAACCGAATCGATGAGATTGTGATTTTCCATCAGCTGGAGAAAGAGCAGCTCTACTCTATCTTGGACATTCTCCTTCGTGAATTGAATCTTAGGTTATTGGACAAGGGAATAGAGATTGAGGTCGATGACGAGGTCAAACAATGGTTGATTCAGGAAGGGTATGAACCGTTGTACGGAGCCAGACCCATGCGGCGAGCCATCCAACGTGCCATTGGGGACCCGCTTTCGGATGAACTGATCAGAGGGCGCTTCAAGGAGAGTCGGAAGGTGAAAGTCGTGCTTCGGGACGGAGCACCAACCTTCATAGAGCAGGAGGCGATGGCCGGAGTCTAATGCCTTCGTGAGTACCAGAGTTTCTATCTAATCTGAAACGGCCTCTGCGGCGATTCACCGCAGAGGCCGTTTCATTACTAGGTCTGTGTGTGGGCTGCTTATGCAGATCGATCTTCTGTCTAATCAATTAGAACCTCCAGGTCGTGTTAGGTGGCGCCCTGGGCTGGTGCTTGGTATTGAGTCCTCATGCGACGAAACGGCGGCTGCCATCATTGATCACGAGGGCACGGTGTTATCGAACGTTGTCTCTTCTCAGGTAGGCATCCATGAAAAATTTGGCGGCATCGTCCCCGAATTGGCGGCTCGAGCCCATCTCGGCATGATCGATCAGGTTGTAGAACAGGCGTTGTCGCAGGCTCACGTCTCGAAGTGCGACCTTGGCGCGATCGCTGTGACTCAAGGACCTGGTCTTGCTGGTGCGTTGTTGGTCGGTACGAGTTACGCCAAGGCCCTCAGCTATGGATTGAGAATTCCAATCGTTGGGGTCAATCATCTGCAGGGGCATATTGCCTCGGCGTGGCTAGCAGACCCGACGTTTCCGGTCTCGTGTATTGTTCTGGTTGTATCGGGGGGGCATACGCATCTCTATCGTCACGAAATTGACGGAGGTTGTGTTCTACTCGGTCGCACTCGCGATGATGCTGCTGGTGAAGCCTTTGATAAGGGGGCCCAGATGCTTGGACTCGGCTATCCGGGGGGACCGGCTATTGATAGGGTCGCCCGTTCCGGGGATCCACGAGCGATTGCCTTCCCTCGATTCCGAGGCGGAAAACACAGCCTAGACTTCAGTTTCAGCGGCCTCAAGACTTCTTTGCTCTACAAGTTGCGTGACAGGGTGGGTGCTCCGTCTCCTGGTCAGATCGCCGACTTGGCGGCGAGTTACCAGGAAGCGATTGTGGACGTCTTGGTTGCTAAAGCGTTCGTCGCGCTCGAACGGGGGAACCTGGATGCTCTTGCAGTCGTCGGCGGTGTCTCTGCAAACTCACGGCTGCGGATGCTCTTGAATGAGCGAGCAGCACGGTCTTGTATTCGTCTAGCGCTTCCTCCGGTCGAATATTGCACCGATAATGCTGCAATGATTGCAGCGGTAGGACGTCAACTGCTCATGAGCGGAGCACAACCATCGATCGGTGTGGAGGTTGATTCGATGGGTGCCCCAACATTGATTGCAATGGAACCTCGGGGACGTGACAGTTCCGACCCTAAGAAGGAGACGATCTATTTCTAACATCCGTGGGCAGATCACAGGACTTCGAGCGAGTCAGGTGGCAGCGGTCGAACGGCTGTACCGGCGTCGAGTCCCAATCGACAAGATCGTGTCATCGGAGCTGGCGAAAGCCATGGCGCAGCTTACCCTTGACATTCGTCGTCCTCTCGGAGTGTTGCTGACCAGACGAGGTCAGGTTCAAGAAGTGATCGTGGGAACAGAGTTGACTCTGTCTTCTACAACGATGACGCTGTTCCGAGCGAGCCCTCGATCGCTTCGAGGATTACGCTTCGTCCGCACTCAACTGCATGACCAACCCCTAAGCCAAGAAGTTCTGACGGATCTCGCGTTTTTGAGGCTGGATTTGGTCGGCATTCTATCCGTTAGAGAGGACGGGCATATAGGAAACATCTATATGGCCCATCTTATGGCTCCTGGTCCTACCGGGCAATTGTTCAAGGTCCTCAAATCAATTCCATTCCACAACCTCACGACCCCATTCGATGTGTTCATTAAGGACCTCGAGTCTCAGTTGCAGGTTGCCCGTGCCCATCACGCGGTTGGCGACGGCAAGGAATCGGCCATCCTGGTGAGCGCTTCAGCTAAGAGCCGGGCCGAGCAGGAAGAATATTTGCTGGAGTTGGCGGAGCTTGCGACCTCAGCCGATGTGACGGTGATCGATCGTATCGCGCAACGCACGTCGGATGGGCATCAGCGGTATCTTCTGGGGAGCGGCAAGATGAAGGAGGTGTTGATCCAGACGCTGCATCGAGGTGCGGATATGGTGATCTTTGATCAAACCTTATCGCCGGCTCAACTTCGAGCAATCTCGGAAATGACCGATATCAAGGTTATCGATCGCACACAACTGATTCTCGACATCTTTGCCCGACGAGCCCATAGTCGTGAGGGGAAGGTACAAGTCGAGCTGGCCCAGTTACGCTATTTACTTCCGCGATTGTCGGGAAAAGGTACTCAATTGTCTCGGCTAGGAGGAGGTATTGGAACTCGAGGCCCCGGTGAGACAAAATTGGAAACCGATCGACGGAGGGTGCGGAATCGCATCACGCATTTGGAGCGAGATCTGGCTCAATTTGAACGGCACCAGGACCAACGACGAGCTCGTCGAGACCGATATGGACTTCCCGTCGTGTCGCTTGTGGGCTATACGAACGCCGGCAAGTCCACCCTCCTCAATGTACTGACCAAAAGCCATGTCGCCGCACAAGACCGATTATTTGAGACGCTCGATACGACCAGCCGACGTCTGCGGTTTCCTGAAGATCGAGAGGTCATCATCACAGATACGGTCGGATTTATTCGAGATCTCCCGCAAGAGTTAGTTGGCGCCTTCCGGACCACACTCGATGAATTGCGAGAGGCGGATCTCCTGCTTCATGTCGTCGATATTAATGCGAGGGATATCGAGATTCAGCTTACAGCGGTCGAGGCTATCCTCGATGAGTTGAGGCTTAGTTCCGTGTCGAGATGGCTGGTGTTTAATAAATGTGATCAGGCACCGGCACAACAGGTCGAAGTGCTGTGCCGGCGGTTCGGAGCCATCGGAATTTCAGCACTTCAGCCAACCACACTGCGTCCTCTTCTAGCTCGATTGGAAACATATGTGCGATCTTTATCAGCCTCGGCTGACCGGACGTGCCAAGTGACTGAACAGGATCATGCGCTGCCGCTTGCGTCTCGTCGCTGACCACTGCAGAATCAGCCTGCTGTGACTGGAGCAAAGAACAAGAAGAAGCAGGTGGTGATGGGCCGGGCTAAGCAGATCGCTGAGCGGCTGCTCCTTGCTATCACTATCGCGAAAGTAGAACTGAACTATTGTTCCCCATGGGAGCTCCTGGTTGCAACCATTCTGTCAGCCCAGTGCACCGATCAAAGGGTCAACCAAGTGACGCCGGCACTGTTCAAACGGTACGCCACTCCCCGTGCTCTGGCGAACGCAACTGTAGGTGATCTGGAGGAGCTCATCAGATCCACGGGGTTTTACAAAAGCAAGGCGAAGAACTTGATCGGCTGTGCGCATGCCGTTGTCACGCGATTCGGCGGCGAGGTGCCCGATACAATGGAGGAACTCACGTCGATTCCCGGTGTCGGTCGTAAAACGGCCAACGTTCTGCTTGGAGCGGCTTTTGGAAAGCCTGGGATCGTGGTGGATACACATGTGAAGCGGGTGGCTAACCGGTTGTCGATGACTCGCTCAAGCAACCCCGAACAAATTGAGCGTGATCTTCAATCTGTATTCCCTGAAGTCCAGTGGACTGGTGTGTCCCAGCGGTTATTACTGCATGGCCGCTATATCTGCCTCGCACGAAAGCCACGCTGCCCTGTGTGTCCGATTCATGACGTCTGCGGGTGGGAAGGAAAAGTATCGACATGATCACGAGTATGACGGGGTTCGGCCGACAACAGGCGGCATGGTCAGATGGAACCGTTACGATAGAGGTGCGATCAGTCAATCATCGCTTCCTTGAAACCTCGATTCGACTGCCGAAAACCATGACTAGCTTAGAGGAAGGTTTTAAGAAGACTATTCAGCAACATTGTGCGCGGGGGAGAGTCGACCTCACAGTCATCCTGCAGGGAAGTCGAGGTAACGTTCGCTCGCTCCAGGTTGACGTTGGTTTGGCCAAACAGTACCATGAAGCGCTTCGTACGCTTCAACGCACCCTCAAGCTGAAAGGGGTCATTGATATCGGATTGATGGCGGGATTACGGGATGTGGTTGTGGTTTCTGAGCAGCCGACCGATGACCGAAAGCTAACCAGATTGGTCGAGAAACTAGGACGTCAGGCTGTTCTGGAGATGGCGAATATGCGAAAGAGGGAGGGAGCGCTTCTCGCTGAGGATATTCGTCATCGGCTGAAACGGTTGCACGAAGCGAAAACGACGGTGTCTGCTCGCGCACCCCTGGTTGCTCAGGAGGCCTTCGAGCGTATGAAGGTCCGTGTCGAGAAACTATTGGGCGACTCTATCCCAGACCTCCCTCGACTCAACCAGGAATTGGCTTTATACGCAGATCGGTGTGACATTACGGAAGAATTGGTCAGATTAAACGCGCATATGATACAGTTTGACGGTACTATCCAATGTGCGGAACCGGTCGGAAAGACATTGGATTTTCTTCTTCAGGAAATGAGCCGTGAAGTCAACACGATTGGATCCAAAGCAAATGACGTCACGATCACGGCGGAAGTTGTCCGAATGAAAGCCGAGCTTGAACGTCTACGTGAACAGATGCAAAATGTCGAATGAGTACCGTGATGTCTGCAGATAGCCACTCATCCACTCCAACGGTAAATTGTCAAGTTCCAGGCCGTCGGGGAATCCTGTACATCGTCTCAGCACCATCTGGTGCAGGAAAGACGACGCTGTGCAAGCAGATCCTCACGTCTGTGCCTGCGATTTGGCATTCCGTGTCGTTTACGACCAGAAAGCCTCGTCCTGGAGAAGAACACGGACGTGACTACTTCTTCGTCGATGAGAACGTATTTCAGGGTATGGTTGCCCGAAACGAGTTTTTAGAATATGCCCATGTGTACAGCCATTGGTATGGGACCCCGCGGAAGCCTCTGATGGAGAAGATGGAAGCGGGGGTTGATGTGTTGCTTGAAATTGACGTGCAGGGCGCCCTCCAAATTAAGAAAAGTTTTGACGATGCGGTCTGCATTTTTATTTTACCTCCGTCTTTGGACATCCTACGGACTCGACTGCAGAATCGAAAGTCAGACTCTCACGAAGAAATTGTTCGCCGATTGAGGAAGGTGAAAGAAGAGATATGGTGTTTCCGGGAGTACGACTACATCGTGCGGAACGATGATCTCACTCGATCTCTTCCCGATCTACAGAGTATTGTGCTAGCCGAACGTCTCAAGACCAGGCGGTTGGATATGCGTTGGTTTGAGCAGAGTTTTATCCGTGACACGAATGTCGAAGCAGCAGAACGGGAGCCATCAACCACTTCATAGCAGGAGCAAGGTGAATTATGATCGATATGCTGAGCTTGTTGCCGCAGTACACGACCGATGAATTTGATTCTCGCCATCGCTTGGTCATCGTCGCGTCGCAACGTGCAAAACATCTCACCCAAGGGGCCAAGTCGGCCGTGTCCTCTCGATTTACGAAAGAAACCACCATTGCTCTTGATGAGGTGTTAAGGGGGCATATCCGATACCTCACTGGCAAGGAGGCGCGCGATGCGATGAAGGAAGCTAAGCGTGGGAAGGAGGGAGAAACCGAGCGCATAGCGATGATGACGGGAGAAGATGCGCGCGAAATCAAGAAGGAACTCAGCGTGTACGTCGATGATACCACCCAACCTGTGGTGACGCCGACCGAGGAGTAAAGATTTGGACGAGGCACGATTAGTCACCCATCTATCGGGCAAGCGGGTTGTTCTGGGAGTAACCGGCAGCATTGCGGCCTATAAAGCGGTCAGCGTGCTTCGAGCCTTGCGGTGTGCGGGGGCCACCGTGTCTGTGGTGATGACCAAGGCCGCGACGAAGTTTGTCACGCCCCGCACATTTGAGGTTCTGTCAGGGGAGCGAGTGGTCACCGATCTTTTCGACGCTCATGAACCGATGGCCCACCTGACAATTCCGGAGCGCGCCGATGTGGTGCTTGTGGCACCTGCAACAGCAAACTTTCTGGCAAAGGCCGCTCTTGGGCTTGCCGACGATGTGTTAACCACAATGCTGTTAAGCGCTCGCTGCCCAGTCATTGTCGCTCCTGCGATGGATGGGGATATGTGGACACACCCTCCGGTCGTTCAGCACGTGCAGACGCTTCGATCTCGTGGGGTCGTGGTGCTCGATCCTGAAGTCGGACCACTAGCCTCAGGGCAGATTGCGCAAGGGCGGTTATCCGAGGAGCCAAAAATTGTGGCAGCAGTCGATAGCGCGATGGCTTCACGATGTGATTGGCAAAATCAAGTTGTCCTGGTCTCTGCGGGCCCGACACAGGAGCCCATCGATCCTGTTCGTTTTCTTTCCAATCGTTCGTCAGGAAAGATGGGATATGCGATTGCAGCCGCTGCCAAGGCCCGTGGCGCAGAGGTGATCTTAGTTTCAGGTCCCTCATCCTTAAGTCCTGAGCCGGGAATTACCACGGTCCGCGTGAACACTGCCGCAGAAATGGCGGATGCCTTATTCCGACATTTTCCTACCTGTACCGTTCTGATTATGGCCGCAGCCGTCGCAGACTTTCGTCCCAAAGAATCGTTCGCGCAGAAGGTGAAGAAGCAGGGGAAAACCGACATGGTTCTTGAACTTGAAGCAACGCCTGATATCCTCGCAATGCTCTCTGCGCGTCGAACCTCGCAAATCATGGTGGGATTTGCTGCAGAAACGGAGCACATACTGTCCCATGCGACAGACAAGCTGAACGCGAAGGGACTGGATCTCATTGTGGCCAATGATGTGACCCAAACAGGAGGAGGGGGATTCGGCAGTGATGACAATGCGGCGATAATTCTCTCGGCGAGAGGCGAACAGCGAGACTTGGGGTTGATGTCCAAGCGTCGGTTAGCCGACGAAATCTTAACCGCTGTGCACGAACTGTGTCTGGTCAGGCCTTGTCAAAAAGTTTTAGTGCAATGAGCAGGGAAATGGCTTCCGGATCCAAAAAGACGAATAATGCAGCCGAGATTGACCGGTTGGCGCTGGCATTTGCCAAGGAGCCGGGATCAAAGGCGTTTATCCCTTTGGCGGAGGAATACGGAAAAGCCGCCATGTGGGAAGAGGCTGCCGCAGTTCTTGAAGATGGATTGAAGACCTATCCGGGCTTTATCACCGCCATGGTGGCCCTAGGCCGTGCCTACGACCACATGAATCAGCCTGTGAAAGCCCAAGCGATTCTAGAAGAAGCCATAAAGCTGAGCCCTGAGAACCTACGGGCCCATCGGACCTTGGCCAAGCTGTATGCCGCCCAGGGGGCGAACGACGCAGCGATCCAATCCTGCAATGTCATTCTGGCATTGCACCCACAGGATCAAGAGGCGCTTGCTTTACGAGCTGGGCTCGAGGTGCCGCTGGAATCAGGAGCAACAAAGACGGAGGGACCGACTCCTGAGCAACGATCGAACGCCGGTGCTTCGGGTTCTGGTAGCAGGGAGCCACGAGCTTCTGCCAAAGGTGGTACACTATTGGTCACGGCCAACGAAGCAGATGGTCTGCATAGCGACCTCATATCTCAGGGGGAAACTAGTACTCATTCCCGTCCTCGGGAGGTTCTTGGCCTGGAGAACCCGCAACGGGGGAGTAGCTCAGTGGTTCTGAAATTAGAGCAGTGGCTCCGTTCGGTTCAGGCCCGTCGTCGTGACTCCCAACACTCTTTGCACCCACCCACAAAAGCCTCTACGTGACTCGACGGTTTGACCCCTAGAATCGGGACTGCTAGAATGCCTCGTTCAGCGTGGTAGTGTGTACGTGAGGTTTCATACGAAACATGCTGCGGATTTTGGTGCTACATGGTCCCAACCTCAATCTACTAGGCAGTCGGGAAGAGTCGATCTACGGCACCGAGACGCTCGAGATGATCGACAGCTCTCTTCATAAGCTTAGTGGTGAGCTCGGAGTCGAGCTTGTTATCCACCAATCGAATCTGGAAGGGGAATTGGTCAACTGGGTTCAGGAGGCGCGCCATGGCTATCATGGCATCATCATCAATCCGGCGGCCTATACCCATACGAGCGTCGCCATACGGGATGCTCTTGCGGCCGTGAATCTACCAACCGTTGAAGTTCACTTATCAAACATTTATCGACGGGAGAAGTTCAGACAGCATTCATACGTGTCAGGGGTCGCGTTAGGACAGATCGCCGGTTTTGGCCCCAATGGATATCGGCTGGCGCTCAGGGGATTGTATGAATACATTGCGGCTATGGGAGCGAAGGGGTTGCCCAAAAGTCATCCTGCGGCTCCTAAGTAGACTTTGTTTTCAGTCATACAATCACTGAATGGTGAGTGTGTAATCGAAGGGAGTGAGGAGTGATTTCTACGGTTGATTTTCGCAGCGGCGTTCGGTTGATGGTTGAAGGTGAACCTTTCTATATTGTCGATTTTCAACATGTCAAGCCTGGTAAGGGCGGGGCATTTGTCCGTACCAAATTGAAGAGTTACCTGTCTGGGAACGTATTGGACCGAACGTTTCGATCGGGCGAGCGATTTGAAGAACCTGATCTCGAAGAGCGGGACATGCAGTTTCTCTACGCGTCCGGTGAGTCCTATACACTGATGGATACAGAATCCTATGAGCAACTCACATTTGAAAAGAATCAGTTGGGTGAGAATGCGGATCTGCTCAAGGAAAATATGGTTGTGAAGATTCTTATCTATGAGCATCGTCCCATCGCGGTCGAGTTGCCAAATTTTATTGAGCTGAAGGTGGTTGATGCGGAACCTGGAGTGCGGGGAGATACCGCATCTGGTGGGACCAAGCCGGCAGTCGTTGAAACGGGAGCTACGATCAAGGTGCCCTTGTACCTGGAGGTTGGAACTACAATCCGGATCGACACGCGCACAAGGTCCTATGTGGAGCGAGTCCGGTGAAACGTCGTCGATCCAAAGTCAAGGCTCGCCGGATTGTGATGCCAGAGATCGCGAGCGAGCCAATCCCTGAGGCCTCACTGACGGGAGGTTCCGGCAAGCAAATTCAAGAACTGATCGATCTGCTTCGCCGGAATAACCTGACCGAGCTTGAGTTTGAATGCCACGGGACCCGCATCCGTGTCCGTCACGAGGCTTCTGTTAAGGCCACCACAACCGTGCTACAAGAGTCGGTTCCTGTCTCGCCACAACAACCAACGCATTCCGCTTCAACTACGACTCCAGTACCTGAAGCGGCCATCGGTTTCCTTACGGTCACTTCTCCAATTGTCGGCACGTTCTATCGGTCGCCTTCTCCTGACGCCGACGCGTATGTTGAAGAGGGGGATTCGGTCAAGAAGGGCCAAGTGCTGTGCATTGTTGAAGCCATGAAGCTGATGAATGAGATTGAGTCAGAAGTGGATGGCCGTATCGTGAAGATTCTGGTTGAGAATACGAAATCCGTGGAATACGGTCAGGCGCTTTTTCTCATCGACCCCAAAGCTGTGTAAGTAGGTTGTTCTCACGTCAATCCTCACCCATGTGTCGGAGTTGAGTCGTGTTCAAGAGAGTATTGGTGGCTAATCGCGGGGAAATCGCACTGCGAGTCATCCGAGCGTGCAAAGAGCTTGGTATCGAGACTGTCGCCATTCATTCAGAAGCCGATGCATTGAGCTTGCACGTTCGAGCGGCTGACGCAAAGGTGTGTGTTGGGCCTGCCGATTCGTCCTTAAGCTACCGGAATATTCCCAACGTCCTCAGTGCTGCTGAGATCATGGGAGTCGATGCGATCCATCCCGGGTATGGATTCCTTTCTGAGAACGCTCATTTCGCAGAGGTCTGTGAGTCGATCGGTATTAAATTTATCGGTCCTAGTTCCGAGAATATCGCCCTGATGGGGGATAAGGCGAAGGCACGGGAGATCGTGGCGAAACGAGGGCTTCCTGTCACACCAGGCAGCCCAGGAGAGTTGCGCAGTGAAGAAGAGGCATTGCAGGCTGCCAAGCAGATAGGATTCCCCGTCATCATTAAGGCAACCGCTGGGGGAGGCGGTCGGGGGATGCGTGTCGTCAGCCGAGTCGAGGACTTAGGTCGAGCGTTTCAGGCTGCTCAGGCTGAGGCGAAGTCGACGTTTGGCAATGATGGCGTCTACCTCGAGCGCTATTTTTTGGAACCGCGACATATCGAAGTGCAAATCATGGCCGACCAGCACGGCCGAGTGGTCCATCTAGGAGAACGGGACTGTTCGATTCAGCGTCGGCATCAGAAACTGGTCGAGGAAACCCCGTCACCTGTCGTCGATGAGAAGCTTCGTCGAGAAATTGGACGGGTTGCGATTGAAGCCGTCAAGGCAGCCCAGTATCGAAATATTGGAACGGTTGAATTTCTGCTCGATAAGGACAAGAACTTTTACTTTATGGAAGTCAATACTCGGATTCAGGTTGAGCATCCGATCACGGAGATGGTGACGGGGATTGATCTCATCAAGGAACAGATCCGTCTTGCCGCGGGTCATCCACTTGCGATACGACAACAAGATGTGGTGCTCACTGGCCATAGTCTCGAGTGTCGTATTAACGCCGAAGACCCTGAGAAATTCACACCGTCTCCCGGCACGATCACGAAGTATAGTCCGCCTGGAGGGTTTGGAGTTCGTGTTGACTCTGCTATGGAATCAGGCTCGACCGTCGTGCCTTATTATGACTCGATGATCGCCAAGCTGATTACACATGGACGTGATCGGCAGGAGTCTATGGCGCGTATGAAACGTGCGCTGGGTGAATTCACCATCGAAGGCATCAAGACGACCATCCCACTGCATCGTCGGATTCTTGAGGATCCGGACTTTCAGAAGGGGCACGTGTCGACGACGTTTCTGGAACGATTTCTCGCCAAGTAGATCCACGATCTCGCTTCAATTTGTCTGGCAGCATATTCTTTCCTTCCGCAAGGTTTCTCATTCCTTGGTCTGCCATTGAAGCCATGGTAGTCTAACCCAAGACAGAGATGAACAGAGTGGTCGCTTGGTGCTGGCACAGGGGTGATTCTCTCCTGTCTTCCTGATAGGATGGATCTATTTCTCGAGGGTGGTGAATCAAGCGCATGAGAAAAAGTCTTTTAATTATCGCCATCTTATCAATCGGCTTGGCCATAGGCGGTTACGTGTTTTTTAACGGAGAGCGCAAGGTCCCGGTGCACTACCGAACGGCAGCCGTGGAACGAGGTCCGGTAATTTCTATCGTTAGTGCGACCGGCACGATCAATCCCGTGGTGTTAGTAGAGGTGGGGACGCAAGTGTCGGGGATGATTAAGGCGCTCCATGTTGATTTCAATTCACGAGTGAAGGCTGGGGAAACCGTTGCAGTCATCGACGCCGAACCGTTTAAAGCGCGCCGAGAACAAGCCGCCAGCAATTTGGAAGTGGCACGCTCCAATGTGGCACGATCTAAGGCTGATCTTGCTCAGCGAAAACGTGAACTTGAGCGAGTGCAGTCCCTCTTGCCACAGCAGTTCGTGGCGCAGAACGACGTAGATGTCGCACTGACAAGTTATCAGAGTGCGGAAGCACAGTTGCGGGTTGCCGAAGCGCAGGTCAAGCAAGCAACGGCGGCGTTGAGCGCGGCCGAGCAGGAATTAAAATATACCGTCATTCGGTCACCTATCGATGGGATTGTTGTGGCGCGTAATGTTGAGGTGGGGCAAACAGTCGCGGCGAGTTTCGCGACACCGAACCTGTTTCTCATCGCTCTCGATCTCACCAAAATGCAGGTCAATACCAACGTGAGTGAGTCGGACATCGGCGGAATGACAGAGGGGCAAGCAGCCCTCTTTACGGTGGATGCCTACCCCGGTGAGTCTTTTACCGGTACTATTCGACAAGTGCGCCTTGCCCCCATCAACGTGCAGAATGTGGTCACCTATAATGTCGTGGTCGGCGTGGATAATACAGATCTCCGGCTTAAGCCAGGCATGACCGCCAATGTGTCGATCATCGTAGCCCAGAATGACAAAGCGCTGAAGGTTCCTAATGCGGCGCTTCGGTTCAGACCTCCACAGGCAGAGAGAGAGCATCCTGAGGTCAATAGTGCAACGGGGAGTGTTGTCGCAGGAGGTTCACTGTTGAAGAGCGATGAAGCGCTGACACAGAAAGGCGTCTGGAAGTTAACGGAAAATGAAATCCTTGAGAAGATTCCGGTTCAAACGGGGATTTCGGATGGTGTTGGTACGGAAATCCTATCTGGAGGTCTGACCGAGGGCGATATGGTGGTTATTGGTCTTGAGCAGCCGTCAGGTGAGGAGAGGGGCAGTGAGTTGCCGCCTGGTTTTGGAAGCAAGCGGCGTTCACGTTCCCGATGAGGTATGCACACGCTCGAGGGATCTTTAAGAAGGTGTCAGTACGGGCTGATTCGAGGGAGGCAAGGGCAACTCTCCATAGTTGCTGAGTGTCTATTCGACCATGGTCTCTTGTCGTGAATTCCTTGATTGTCTGTAAAGACATGTGGAAGGTCTATCGAGTTGGTGATGTTGAAGTACAAGCGTTGCGAGGGTTGAGTCTCTCAATCGACCAGGGTGAGTTCGTCGCGATTATGGGATCTAGTGGCTCCGGCAAGTCGACGCTGATGAACATCCTTGGTTGCCTGGATAAGCCAAGTCAGGGGCATTACTGGCTCAACGGGATTGATACGGGACGTCTTCGCCATGACCAGTTGGCGGAGATTCGGAATCAGCAGATTGGGTTTGTCTTTCAGAGTTTTAATCTGATTCCTCGTACCAGCGCGTTGGAAAACACCCAATTGCCGTTGTTCTACCGAGGACTTTCTGTAAGAGAGCAGCGGGCGCTCGCGTCTGCGGCGTTGCAACGTGTCGGGTTGCGCGGTCGTGAAGGGCATTCCCCGACGCAACTTTCTGGCGGGCAGCAACAGCGAGTGGCGATTGCCCGGGCATTGGTCGCAACCCCCTCGCTACTCTTGGCGGATGAACCAACCGGGAATTTGGATACGCAATCCAGCCGAGAGATCATGGACATTCTCAGCGAACTGAACCAGGAGGGTATGACGGTAATCTTGGTGACTCATGAGAGTGATGTTGCGGCCTTCGCGTCCCGAGAAATTATGATCAAAGATGGTCTGATCCAGAGTGACCGTGTCACCAAGCATCATGTTCAAGCAACGGGGGCTTAGGTGTTCATCTGGCTGACGATCGTGACGGCGCTGCGAATTCTTCGACGAAATCGGTTACGCGCTGGTCTGACGTTACTCGGGATCGTGATTGGTGTGGCTGCAGTCATCGCGATGGTCAGTATCGGTGAGGGGGCGAAGCAGGCCGTGCGGAAGCAAATTGCCTCAATCGGTACGAATGTCATCATGATCTGGCCGAGCGCAACGAGAGTGGGTGGGGTACGAGGCGCACAGGGTAGTGCTGTGACTTTGACAGTTGCGGATGCGATGGAGCTCAAGAAGAAAGTTCCTCTCTTGACCGAGACCGGGTGGTCGATGAAAAACGTCACGCAGATCGTCCATGGGAATCGTAACTGTAACAGCCCGGTTTATGGGGTCTCGGCGAATTATCTTCATATCCGAGACTGGCGGTTAAGCAGTGGAGGTCCATTTACGCAGACAGATATGGACAGTGCTGCCCTTATAGCCATTCTCGGCCAGACCGTGGTGAATGAAATTTTTGAACCAGGAGAAGAAGCGCTAGGGGCGCTGATTCGCATCAATAATGTCCCACTCCGGGTGATTGGAGTCTTATCGCCGAAGGGACAGTCACTGTATGGTTCAGATCAGGACGATGTCGTTGTTATTCCTTTTTCGACGGCCGAGCGAAAAGTCCTGGGAACCATGTTTCTCGGATCGGTCGGGGGTATCTACGCATCCACCGGACGTATGGAGGATCTCCAAGACGCGACAGAGGAAATCCGTCAAGTGATGAGATCTCGTCACCGCGTAAAAGGTGGAGACCCTGATGATTTCACGATTCGCACGCAAGTGGAGATGGGAATGGTCCAGGAGGAGACAAGTGAAACACTGACCATCATGTTGATGGTCATCGCATGTGTCTCGCTTCTAGTCGGTGGCATCGGAATCATGAATATTCTGCTGGTCTCTGTCACCGAACGGACCAGGGAAATCGGCATCCGGATGGCGGTTGGAGCGAAACGGGCGCACATCATGATGCAATTCCTTATCGAAGCGATGACGCTTGGTGTCGTGGGAGGATTGATAGGAATTGCGTGTGGGATTCTAGCTGCTCGCTTAACCACGATTATTGCCGGGTGGCCAACCATCATCTCGACCGATGCTGTGGTGGTTGCCTTTATCTTTTCCGTCGTCGTCGGCCTGTTTTTCGGTCTCTATCCAGCCAACAAAGCTGCTCGACTGAACCCCATCGAAGCATTGCGCTACGAATAGGGAACTGCTGCCGGAGCGTTCTTCAATTGTTCAGTTGGATGATGGTTTCGATCGACCTCGGCTCAGGCGCATCGACTTGTTCAGCGAGGTTAATGATAAGGGGGTTGGGATACTCTGTTCCGCCGGGTCGATGCGTGATGGTGATGATCGGTTGATGTAATTGTGTCTGGTTGAGTTCTGTGACGACCGCCACCTCCTGGGTATTGAGTCGGACGTGGCTATGAATCGGATAGATTCCGATCAGAGTGATGAACGTCGACACAATGCGTTCGTCGAGTTTTCCCTTCTGCACTTCCTGATAAAGACGCTGAAAGGTTTGATGTGATGTCAGTGGAGTGGCCCCTCCAAATCCTGTAAGTATCTCATCGTATCGGTCGACAACCATGAGAATCCGAGTGCGATCGGAGGTAAACTCCCCACGGGCCTCTTGAGGGTACCCGCTGTCGTCAAGGTACGCGTGATGATTGGCAATGAGATGAAGGATGGAAGCGTCAAACCCACCTTGTCCTTGTAGCGTACGCACCCCTCGATTGGGGTGACTCTCAAATTCAGACTTCTCCGTCTGAGAAAGACCGGACAGGGAATGGATACGATGCCGGATAGTGGATTTGATCTGCATGAGTCCGACGTCGTGTAACAACGCGGCGGTGGCGAGTTCCTGCAGTTCCAGGGGATTGAATTGAAGTGCTTGGCCAAGAACAAGAGAAAGCGTGCACGTCGTCAGGGCATGTTGGCTCAGCATCGATTCTCCCGGTTGATTCTGACTCAGCGCCATAAAAAGAGAAGAGTGTGTGAGGGTTCTCGTGACGATGGTGATTTCCTGGACTGCTTCGGCGGCTTGCTGAGTATTAACTGTGCCGGTCTTGGAGATTGCCGTGAATACGGACTGGACAGCCTGGGTCAGTTGCTGCTTGGCCAGTTTTGCTTGTCTATACTCTTCAGTCAATTGAGCTAAAGGTTTGGGTTGTTTGACAATCGGAGCTGGCGAAAAGTGGGCTGCGGGAGACGATGGTGCAGCTTCGTCATGCCGTGAGTGTGGGGCAAGTCCACGGGCGAGATCGATCGTGACGGTTCGGACTCCTGCTCGAACCAATTTGTTGATTTGAGTGTCGCGTTCCACAAGAAAAGAATGGCGAAGAAACGGACTGCGATACCAAGGAAGATCTAACGCGGAGACATACATGCCAATTTGCAGATCGGCGATTGAGATGCGCTGGGACATCATATCTAGAGTAGGATATGTGATCTCCATGACATGAAAGTAAGACACTTGTATATCGGTCAGAAGGAAAGAAAACTGTAGGTGGAGAATGAGGATACCTGTTGCTAGGGCAACGTGGGCGAGGGAGGAAGGGTGGAAAGCGAGAGCTCAATACGAGGGCTCGCCTTATCCACATGTTTGTATAGATGGGTTTCGACAATGCGATTATCGTTGATACCAAGCCCCTCGCAGACGGCATCTTGAGTGATTTTAAGACCTCCATCGAGGTCACGGCGCAGCGAGGAGGCAAAGAAAAATTTAATGGAGATCACCAATGGTCCAGAAAGGAGTTGATCCAGTAAGGTGACCTTGAACGGGGATCGTACTAAGGCTAACCATACATGGTGCCCGACCTGTGTTTTGTAGGCCCGCCCCGCAGAGGAGAGCACACGGCGTCCGTTGACGGTCGCATACTGATGGTTGATGCTGGGAGGGATCGGTAGCGTGACGGTGAGTCCGTTTGATGAGACAACCGAAGGGTGCCATATCTTCCCCGTGGCGGCTCTTGAGGTCAACCGGTCGGATTCGACCGCTACTGTCGGGTGCTGCATAGACGGTCGAGTGGGTGAAGTAGCGGAAAGCCCTCTCCCGGTTCGATGAGCGATGGTCCGAGATGGATACATCGTTGTGCGATCGTGACGGGGGAGTTGGCTCGATGACATGTGCTCGGGCTACAGGAGGTTTTGGATCTTTGCCATGTTTTGCTCGTAACGATCTTCCGTACGGGCAATATACCGACGCCAATCGCTTGGGTTCCAAATTTCCATTCTGTGATAGAGGCCGACGAGGATGATTTCCTGATCTTCATCGACCGGGACGAGCTTCCGCAAGCGGCTTGGGATCAAGATCCGCCCTGTCTTATCGATGTCAGATGGGCCAGCTTCTGAAACCACGTAATGCATGAAAAGGCGACTCTGGTCCTCATCTAACGAAGTCCTGGTTCGTTCGAGGACCTTCTCCCATTCCTTCGTTGAATAGATCAATAGGGATTGCTCCGGTCCTTTGAGAAACATCACCGTTTCTCCATCGGCCTCAATTTGTTCACGAATAGGCGAGGGAACGATAAAGCGTCCCTTCTCATCCAACTTGCAGAGGTACTCACCAGCGAACATCTTGACAACCTAATTTAGGAGCCGGTGGAAGACTTGGTTCGGTCTCGAATCCATTGCTCTAAGTCTGAACGGACAAATCGCCACTCTTTTCCCAGCTTGAAGGCTGGAATTTTCCGGCTTTGGAGATACCGGTAGAGTGTGCGCTGAGTGATCTTGAGGTAACGGCATGTTTCTGTCGCCGTCATCAGTTCGCTTTTGGGGGAACTCCGCATGATTCCGCTTCACAACTGGACCGGCGAGACCCACGCTACCCTCCAGTACTTATGGACATTCTAGAGGTCGTCGATCAAATGTCAAGCGAAAATATGTGACAGTGTATGTCAAAGACCGTCGGTATGGTCGGTTGATTCCTCAGCTCCGGGGTGCTCGGTCGTGAGGGCTTCTTCTATGTCACTCACATCTTCTCCCATTTCCTGTCCCATTTTCTTCATAAACCGAGCAACGCTCGTTGGGTCATTCTCATCGAGATGACCAAGTTTGCTTGGATCCATCAGTGATTCAAGCCTCGCGTCTTCCGATTTTGGAGAAGCAAATCTGGACAGGAGCCGATCCATTTGCGGGCTGTCGCAGTGGCGACATCTAGCCGAACCGGGAGACCCAACAGTTAGGGTCAGAATAGAACTTCGTCGATGGCATTGTTGGCAGAGGTATTCATATATTGGCACGGGTTTAGACTCCGAACGGTTCGAAAGGGTGTCGGTGTGGAACAGGAACACGATCTGGAATGAGATCATGATCCAGGGTTCGACCTAACGTCAGCACCAGGACATCGGATGAACCCGCCTTACGCAATGACTTCGCACACTCGTTGACTGTCGTGCCGGTTGTGAAGACATCGTCGATGAGAAGAACTCGTTTCTTCCTGATCTCATCAGGGTATTGCAACGCGAATGCTCCACGAAGGTTCTTTAAGCGATTCTGTTTGGTGAGGGAAGTTTGTGGGGGAGAAGGGGTTGTGCGTATGAGGTTGGTGTACGAGACAGAAATACCCAGTGCGCGTCCGATCTGATCAGCGAGGAGCAACGATTGATTAAATTCCCGTTGACGAAGTCGTTCAGCGTGCAAGGGAACCGGTATAATGACATCCACGCGACCGAGTAAAGGGAGCTGCTCGGTCATCAGCGCCCCAAGAGCCGATGCCAATGAGACCTTGCCGCGATACTTGAATAAACAGATGGCGTCACGGAGGGGTGAGGTGTAGGGGTAGAGAGTCCACGCTCTCGTGTACGAAGGTGGACGCATGAGGCATGATTGGCACCTGTGGTGAGGACTGTAGGCTGTGGCGATGGCCGACGGAAACGGACGGTCGCAGCGTGAGCATCGGGCGGAGGGCATCAGTACGATCGTGCGCCAGCAATCGGTACAAAAATGAGGAGTCGGATCATCGGTCAGCGAGCAACCGCAGATCGAACAATGAACCGGCAGCACAAATCGAATCGTGCGGCGTACGAGTCCTGGCATCCATTCTGAGATACGGCGGTCCATCACCTGACCTTATGTCTTCCGTCGAGACCATGTCTTTATGGCGAAGTGCTACCGGCTGTCAAGGTTGTCGCTCTTTGATTCGTTGTGCTATAGGAATGCGAACACGTAGTTTGGTCGGGGGTAGTCGCTTCTGAGTGAGCAACCGAATGGTTACACTGAGACATTTGTGTAAAACCCATGCACGCGGTCAAGCCATGGTTTCGGCATTGCAGGACGTGAACTTGGAAATCCAATACGGAGAGTTTTGTGCATTTGTGGGGCCGAGTGGATGTGGGAAAAGTACGCTGCTCAACCTCGTGGCTGGTTTGGATATGCCGACCTCAGGAGAAATCGTACTCGATGGACGGTCTACGACAACGCTGACCAGTTATGAATGGACCAGGATCCGACGTGAAACACTCGGCATTGTCTTTCAAGCCTTTCACCTTGTTCATGGATTAACGGCGGAAGAAAATATCGCATTGCCCCTGATGTTACGGGGAGATGAAGGACGGGAGGTCAGGAAGCGAGTCGACGAACTATTGGAACGTGTGGGGATGTCCCATAGGCGTCTCCACCGGCCGGCGGAACTTTCCGGCGGGGAGCAGCAACGTGTTGCGATTGCGAGAGCGTTGGCCCATCGGCCTCGTCTCCTCCTGGCCGATGAACCCACGGGCAATCTCGATTCCCATCATGGAGCAGAGATCATGGCACTCATTCGGGATCTGGCGACCTCTGGAGGACAAACGGTGCTCTTGGTGACTCATAGTCCACAAGCAGCGCAAGCTGGGGACTATACGTGGACCATGCGGGATGGACAATTGATCTCCCGCACACCACGACAAGCCGGTGTGGTCGATTTATGATGAACCTGTCTACGACGATCGCCGGCGTTACGTTTCCCAGCTGCTTCATGAATGCAGCGGGGGCACTGTGCGTGACGCAGGATGAACTTGAGTCGCTGGGCCGGTCCGGTGCCGGGGCGATCGTCACCAAGTCTATGACGATCGAAGCGCGCCAAGGCAATCCTGAGCCACGCTATTACGGGTTTCTTGGTGGATCCATTAATTCCATGGGATTGCCTAATCTTGGATATAAAGCCTATGCGGAATTAATTCCTCACCTGAAACGCTTCGGGAAGCCCGTCATCGCGAGTGTGGCGGGACTTGTGGAGGACGATTTTCCCACGATTGCTGAATTCATTAATGCAGCTGGTCCGGACCTCATTGAGGTGAATCTTTCTTGCCCAAATATTCCCGGCAAACCTCAGATTGGTTACGATCCAGAAGCTTCTGAGCGCCTCCTCAAGAGAGTCCGACCAAAAGTGACGGTGCCGATGGGAGTCAAGCTGCCCCCGTACTTTGACCCGGCGCATCATCAGGTGATGGGGGCGGTGCTCGGTCGATGCGGCGTCGACTTTCTAAGTTTGATCAATTCAGTAGGGAATGGATTGGTGGTGGACCCGGAGCGAGAAACGGTGGTCATTAAGCCGAAAGGCGGATTTGGTGGGCTGGGTGGGCGAATTATTAAGCCGGTGGCATTGGCCAATGTCCGAGCCTTCTATAAGTTCTTTGAGGGGAAGATGCCCATCATCGGCACCGGAGGAATTGTTGAGGGAATCGACGCATTCGAACATGTTTTGTGCGGCGCATCGGCCGTTCAAATCGGCACGGTGTTAGTTGAGGAAGGGTTGGATGTTTTCGGTCGACTTGAAGCAGAACTGAGTGCGGTCCTGATGAGGAAAGGATACCAGTCGATTCAGGAATGCCGAGGACGGCTCAACGAACTCTGATGTTACTTGCCGCTAAAATTGCGAGGCAACAGGTTCTGCTGGAGTGCTTGACGCAGAAGTTGTGCGACATTCCGAACATCGAGCCTATGCATCAAATTGAACCGATGAACCTCAACGGTGCGGACACTGATCTTAAGGGACCCGGCAATTTCTCGATTGGTATGGCCGAGAGCGACGAGGCGTAGGATCTCACGTTGCCGAGGGGTAATGTGTGGTGCGGTCTTAGAGCGGCGAACGGTCCGTTTCAATCGAGCGGTAGCGACACCTTTGTGCTTAGTCATCGGGGCTCCTTCTCAATGTTCGTTGCAAGTGTAGCAAATGATGGAAATTGTGTAAACGAAATGACCGATATACGCAGAGACCCGGTCAATTCGATCCCCTGCAGGCTGTGCCAAATGCGTCCATTGCCGTAGAATCTGTTTTTCTCCAAGGTAATGCCCACATTCATCAAGGTTGTCGTCCTTATCCTCCTCTCCCATCTCCGACAGTGGCCGTTACGGACGCTGCTCACCATTGTCGGTGTCTCGTTAGGGGTGTCAGCGTCTGTCGCCGTACGAACCGCAAATATTGATGTTCTCCGCTCATTTGAACAGGCTGTCCTCACGGTGGCCGGTCCGACCACGTTGGAAGTCGCTGGGGATGACACGGGACTCGATGAGCAGGTTGTCACGTCCGTGCGAATGGTGTCCGGTGTTATATCGGCATCTCCAGTGATTATCCAAACAGCCGTGCGGATGCATGGAAATCAACCCGGCCAAGCCATCCAAGTCCTGGGGCTTGATTTGTTGGACGAACTCCATGCGCGAGGCTTCCAGGTAGACCAGCCGGAGACGGAAAACCAACTCATGCGCATGGTCGATCCACAAGCCCTGTTCTTGGGCGAGGCATTGGCAAATGAGTGGCAGCTTGTCGTCGGCGATGACATCGATCTCTTAGTCGGAACCGGGCGCCTTCAGTTTCGGGTTGTCGGGATCCTTCACGGGGAGTCAGATCGGAGTTCCTCGTGGGAACGGATGGCCCTCATGGACATTGCGGCCGCACAGATCGCATTTGGTCTAGTGGGGAAGGTTGATCGGCTTGATATCGTTACCGAGACCAATCTGTCCGTTGAAGACGTGGGAGAGAGGATAAAAACGGTCCTCCCTCCCCATGTGACTGTCGAGCGGCCTGCCAATCGGACCAGTCAAGTTGAACAAATGCTGGGTGCGTTCCGCATGAACTTGACCGTTCTGAGCTGGGTTGGTCTGTTGGTGGGGATGTTCCTGATTTACAATACGATGGCATTTGCTGTCGCCCAGCGTCGACGAGAAATCGGCATTTATCGGGCGATCGGGATGAGTCAGCCTCGGATTGCCGTTCTCTTTCTGATGGAGGCTGCACTCTATGGGGTCATAGGGGGAGTTCTCGGAAGCGCAGCAGGCATCGCGTTGGCTCACGAACTGATCACACTCCTGAGTCGGACCATTTCAGACCTCTATGTTCCAGTCGGAATCGGCGGGAGCGGCCTGCTCCGGACGGGGTTCTTAGGTGGCATTGTGATCGAAGGAATCCTGATTGGATGTGTCGTATCCATGATCGGGGCCATCGGTCCCAGTTTGGATGCGAGCAGGACCACGCCGGTGAAAGCTCTCGCCCCCGGTGACTATGAGGCCAGCCAACAGCTACGCGTCGGAACTCTCGCCTTTATGGGTGTGGTGTTACTCCTGGGCGCAGGACTCCTGAGTTGGCCTGGGCCTATTGGAGGGGTTCCGCTTTTGGGGTATGCGGCAACGTTGTGTCTATTGGCGGGATTGGCCTGTTTGGCTCCGATCTGTGTCTCCGGGCGGCGCCGACGGCGATATATGGAACGGGAACGTGCCGTGTCGGGTGTGATGAGAGGTATTGCGGTGGAGCACGCCGCTCGCAATCCAGGACGGAATGGAGTCACCGTCTCTGCCTTCATGGTGGGACTCGCGATCATGATCGGGGTGCTGGTGATGGTACGGAGTTTTCGCCATACCGTGGAAGTGTGGGTCACGGACACGGTGCTGGCTGATCTTGTCGTCGCTCCCTCGATGTGGTTGCGTGGCACGGAAATAGGAACTGTCGGCCGGAGCTTACCCGCATCGTGGCTGGGCATCCTGGCCTCTGATCCCGATGTTGCTGCCGTCGATAGCTACCGTGATGTGCGTATAGAGGTGAATGGCCAGCGCGTCGCGGTCGTTTCACGTGATCTCCGGTTACATGCTCAATGGAGCCGGTATCTTGTGCGAAGCGGTGATTCGTCCGAATCGCTCAATCATGCCGCTGAGATCGGTGGGCTGCTCGTGTCGGAGGTGTTGGCGAACAGACTGGGAGTGGAAGAAGGCTCGATGCTCGAAGTCATCACGCCGAGTGGTGTTCGACGATTTCCGATCGTGGCCGTATTTTATGACTATTCGACTGACGGTGGGAAACTGCTTATGGATCGGGCCCTGTACCAATCACTCTGGCACGATGACCTCGTCACGGTATTCCCAGTGTATCTGCGAGATGGAACGAATCTCGATGGCGTGAGGGCGCGAATGACCGCACTGTTGAGCACCTTAGCCAATGGTGGTCTTCCTCCGTTAGTCATCAGCAATGTCGAACTACGGAAAGAGATTCTTAAGATCTTTGATCGGACATTCCTGTTGACCTATGTTTTGGAGGCCATTGCGGTTGTGATCGCCATGCTCGGGATCGTGAATACGCTGATCACATCTGTTCTCGAACGGCGCCGGGAGTTTTCCACGTTGCGTGCCATTGGTGGCAGCTCGACACAAATCCGTCAGCTCGTGCTGTGGGAGGCGGCGTACCTTGGTGCAGTTGGCATCGCCTTGGGACTGATCGGAGGTGGCGTACTCTCACTGCTCCTGATTAAGGTCATCAATCGACAATCATTTGGATGGACCATCCAAATGATTGTGCCGACCGGTTCGCTGATCCAGGCGTTGTTGTTGGCCGCGCTGGCGACGTTGGTGGCGGGGTATTTTCCAGCGAGGTGGGCAGCCCGGCAACCTATCGTGGAAGGATTGCGGGAGGAGTAAGGGATGTGGTTAGTCGGCCTTGGCGCCTCGTCCGTACTTGTCCAAAATGATCTGAAGGTCATCGGGAATTGGCATCGACTTGAACGGGGGAACCCGGGAGCCACCGGTATTGCCTGCCGGAACCCAAATCTGTGAGAACAGCAGCGATCCAAGGATCCTCGGAATCTGACCAGTAATCTCGACGACGTCTCGGCATTTCCATCCAACTTTCAGCATCCACCAGTGGGCTCGCGCATGGGCGATCGGGAAGGATTGACCAAGGATATGGGCACGCTCAAGATGAGTGAATGCGGATTTCAGGTTACCGATCTCGTACTCCTCGGCGGCTGCGGTCATTTCTCTCTGGTAGGCCTGGCGTAGTTGGGGATGCATCATGATCCAGGAAGGAACGGCTCTCTACCGCATGCGCCGGCACTAAAAACTAGGCGCTTGAGAATCTTGTCCGTGCGCAATAGTCACGATAAGACGATGCATGGGGCACGGGTCAACCGAAGCTTGGTTTGGTGGCGGTGCCCCGGATTGAACGGGGGACCCGCGGCTTATGAGTCCGCTGCTCTACCAACTGAGCTACACCGCCACGATGAGGCAACGAAGAGTGCCGATGATAGCCGAAGACGAGGGCCAGTGTCTACCGAACGCATCGAGAAACAGGTCTCGAACGCTGGAGGAGGAGAGTCTAAACCTGTTATGGTCTTCCCGGCAATATCCATGAGGGGCGCATGTCGAATGAAATGAGTCGGGCAGTCGTCATTTCTGGAGCATCAACAGGGATAGGCGCGGCCTGCGCGATGCATCTTGATCGATTGGGATATCGGATCTTCGCGGGAGTGCGTAAGGCAGAGGATGGTGTTGCTCTTCAAAAATCCTGCTCGGAACGATTGGTGCCTATTGAGCTGGATGTCACCGATCTCTCTACGATTCAGAAGGCGCAGACACTGGTCTCAAGACAGACAGAGGGACGTGGATTGTTTGGCCTCGTGAACAACGCTGGCATCGCGGTGGTCGGTCCACTGGAAGCTGTCCCTCTTGCAGACCTCCGTCAGCAACTCGAAGTCAATGTCATCGGGCAGGTCGCGGTCACGCAATTGTTTCTGCCGTTACTAAGACAGGCTCGTGGTCGAATCATCAATATGGGGTCCATTGCCGGCCTCACAGCGATGCCGCTTATGGGACCCTATTCGGCGTCAAAATTTGCGCTCGAGGCAATGACCGATGCCCTGCGGTTGGAAGTCCAACAATGGGGAATTCACGTGTCGATCATCGAACCCGGTGCCATTGCCACACCAATCTGGAACAAATCGACCATCGATGCTGCTGAACGTGAAGTAGCAATCAAGGAGGACCTTCGATCGCTGTATCAGCCCATTATAACCGCCGTGCGGAAGGTTGTCGCAGAGGCGTCGAAGCGGGCCATCTCCGCTGAGATTGTGGCGAAGGTGGTGGAAGACGCCTTGACGGCATCGACGCCCAGGACCCGGTATTTAGTTGGAACCGATGCCAAGCTTCGCGCGCTCATGAGAAAGCTACTGTCGGACCGCCTCTCGGACAGACTGTTAAGCTGGATTCTTAAACTCCCGCAATGAGTCGAATCGGGGAGTGGGCTGCCCACGAGAACGTGGTAAGGTGATTGAAACTATAGTTGTCTAGCCGACAAGGTCCGGGTTCAGGCGGGTGAGTGGCTTGACAGAGATGGCCTTAATCTCGTTGTAGACGATCTTACGGCCGACTTGGCGGAGACGACTAAAAATGCCTTCGACAATCACTTGATCCCCTTCATGGACCGCCACCTGCCCTAGACTCACGACCTTCAGGGTACCAGCTGGGTCTTGGAGCAAAAACCCATAGGCCGGTTGTCCTTGACGATTTGTGGCGAGTTGGACATTCATCACTTTCCCGGTCACCATGACATCGAGATGATCGTATTGCTCCGGATGGGCCAAGAGCTCGGCGATTTCAATGAGCCCTCCAGCCAGAGCTGGTGTGGCCCCACAGAGGGCAATGGCGACGATCAGGGTATATGAGAGGAACCGACCGAAGACCCTGGATTGAAAAATGCGACGGCAATGGGGGAGAGGGATGACCTTCATTGAAACCAATTATACCGAATGACGTCGGATTGGCAACGGAGTATATTTACCACTTGTCGGAAAATCTGCCGCTGACGTCTTCTCCGATAAAGTTATGCAGAATCTGGCGTTGTAAGTCCGTGAGTTCTCCGTGCCCAGCTTCTCGTTCTCCAGAGGTTGTGTGAGACTCCTTCGACGGCGGTCTCGATCGCGCGAGCAACAGGTCATCTAATGCCTCGTGAGAGCTGTCGACATCTTTTTGGATGGCCACCAGCCGCTGAAGTCCAAACAAGGTTCTGGTAATTTCAGTATGCATCGCATTTGAACTGGCCCCATAGACGAGCGAGTTCCAAAATTTGGTCTCGCTGGCTTCCGGTATGGCGAGGGTCGCATAAGCGGTCAGCTTTTCAAGTAACGCAGACTCAGTCCGCTCAAGCCCGTCGTAGGTGGGAATCGAGCGTTCAATGGGACGCTGGGAAAGCACTCGCATCGTTTCTTTCCAAACATCCTGGGAGGGGACGAGATTCCCGCCTGTGCGAAGGTCTGACCCTGAACATTTGGCCTGGATAGCTAGGAGATACTGAGACAAAAACTTCACCTTGCGGGCGGCAAGCGTACCGGCTGGAATTCCCCAGATATGACCGATTTCATGGTCCTGCAGCGTGGTCAGATCCGATGATTGACGTTCCCGTTCCGCGAGAGCGAGGCGTTTTTTAAACCGCTCAGCAAAACGAAGCTGGGTTTGCATTTCAACGACGAGACGATGGTTCTGATACTCGTCGGGGGTGATCTCGTCCTTGTCCCAAGCCTCTTCCAACAGGCGCAGTGTGGTTGATGGAACGGCTGAACGCGCCTGTGTCTTCAAAGTGAGAACCGTATCGGAGGAAACTCCTCGATCGACCAGAAGCGCAGCGGCACGAGTCGCTAAGGCGTCGGCCATAGACGCGAGATGTTCGAGCGCGACACATTGCAGCCAGGTCCTCTCCCGGCGAAGTCGAACTCGTCGGCTGTACTCATTCCGTCGATCGATCATTGCCGTGATCGATTCCTGTGTCATCGTGGTGACGGGCTTTTTCCCAGAAACACAACGAGGGTCAGGACGATCGGCGACCATGAAGAGAATTTCGTCGTGCGTCACATCCAAATATTGGAGCAACAGAAGTCGAAGGATAATACGGCCCTGAATCGGCAAGCCGGCAATGGTCTCTTCGATCAAGTCTGCGGTCAGCGTCGGTGAAATCAAAGCCTTCGTCATTGTGCGTCAGTTAATTCATCAAATGAAGCGGAGGCAAAACCATACCACGGTTAGGCTGTACCTGTCTGTGGCTGTCGTTCAAGCTGAACTGCCACGTATTCACGAATATCCTGAATCGTTCCGGTAATGAACATCTCTCGGGGGATTTCTACCCGTACGAGCTGTGATGGATCGATGCCGCGATCCTGTGCGTAAGTCTCATCGACATACAGGCTTACGGAGCCGTCCGGAAAACGAAGGGCATACAGCGCAGTCGTATCAGCCATGACGAGTTGATGGTCCCGATCAGGTACCTGTTAGAGGTAACACAGGCCTTGTGAGGCTGTCAAAGCGGTTCTCAGCCGGGGGAGCTTCAAAACAGTATACGAGACCGGGCTACTCTGGTAGGGATGTGAAGCGAGGAGGCTAGAAAATCTGTTTGGCCTCCGCGGCCTCTATGGTTTACAAAGCAGAAGGGCCTCCGGTCCTATGACCGAAAGCCCTTCACGATGTCGATGACGTGGGAAAAAGGATGAGGAAGTTAATCCTCGAGAATTCTCTTAGCCTCCCAGCGTATCGAGGGTTTCCTTGAGACTTTTGCGGATGCAGGTGAAGATCGGGGTGTCCCGCAACGTATAGCGCGAGCCTTCCGTTTCGCGGAGCGCCATCACCAGATCCAGAAAATCTTCAGGCTTGTCGCTCTCAAATGCGACAACCCATTCTTGATCATCCAACCCGAAGGAATAGGTGGTATTCAGCTTGACGGAAGGGAATCGATGCCCGACCTCGATATGCTCGTCCATCATTCCCTGGCGAGCCGCTTTTGTCAGCAGAAACCATTCTCGCGTTTTCAAGAAGGGATATACAAAGATGTATTTGCCCTTTCCAGGCACCACGGTCAGGCGCTTTCCCTCCTGTCCCGCATGTGAATGGTGATCCACATAGACCGACCTCTTGGTCATCGCGAGATAGGAGTACGGCGTCGACAAATACTGTCCGAGCCCGGATGCGAGGATTTTAGCACTCATGTCCTGAAACAAATCCAAGTCATAGCTGATACGCCAGAGCATGAAATCACAGTCCCCACGGATACCGACTGCTGAATAGGGAACTACCAACACTTTGCCATTGAAGTCTTCCACGGCTCGTAGAAATTCTTGCTTGCCTTGAGTGCGCACATCCTCCGGCAGGCGGCGCCACGCTGGATCCACTTTGTAAAACACGAAGTTTACGAACTGCCGACGAGGAGTCTGGGCAGGCTGGGGTGTGTCCGGAGTCGACATTCAAAGCTCCTTTAGTAGATAGAAGTAAAACGCATATTGTGTTTTTCTTTCGTTTAGCATTTCCGCTTCAGTCTTGTCAATGGGAAGACGGGGCAGAGAAGCGTTCATTGACAGGCTCTCTTCGGTTCTGTTAGTCGCAATCGCATGAACTGTGATAGGCGGTGGGCAATAGGATGGGTATCGGCATGCTCATTGTACTTCGTCAATCCCGTGACAGCAATTGAAGTGCACCCATCACAGACGAAGATTCAGGCCGCCCTCGATCGAGGGAGAAGCGCTGGTGCTCAGTATCAGCCGCCCGAGAGATGGTATGCCCGCTTCGGAGGCGCCGGTGAGCTGGAAGCCGGTGGGTTCCTTCTGACGAAACTTGGCAGCTTGTCCGTGATGGCCACACATATGGCCAGGCGTGGCCTGGACCCAAGTGCGACGGACATTGCCCAAGTGATGGAGACCCCGACCATGCTGGTGAATGCCGTCATATTCGGTGATGATCCATCCTTTGCGACGGATAGTTATATGCTGCTTGATCAAAAAGGAAAGACCATTAAGCCTGTTATGGTTCGTTTCGACGGCCAAGCTGAACGGAGCACTGCATGGCCCGAAAATCCCCGATTCAAGGCAAAAATTGTGGCGTCCTTCGCTTATACTGACTTCGATCCATCGGCAACGACAACCATTACGGTGTATCCGGCGCACGGTGGAGAGATCAGTTTCTCTCTCGACTTTGCACAGATTGAATAGAGACGTTCTCCTGGCCATGTCTATGCGTGCACGAAACGATCGGTCCTTCATTGCAGAAACCATTGCGATCGGCTCCGAGCTCCTATTGGGAGGCCGAACAGACAGCAATTCACTCTTCATCACTGACGTACTTGGTGCGATCGGTGTTGAAGTGCGGTTTAAATCCATTGTCGGCGATAATCGATCGGATATCGTGAGAGTTTTGAAGACAGCCTGTAACCGTGCCGGAATCGTCATCTTGACGGGAGGGCTTGGCCCCACGGTCGACGACCGTACCAGGGAGGCGATCGCAGCCGTCACTGGGGCCCGACTTGCACGCCGCAAAGAAGCGCTTGAAGGAATGAAAGCGCGGTTGGCGCAGTGGGGACGAATACCGAATAAAGGACAGTTGCGACAGGCTTTGATTCCGTCTCAAGCCACTGTGCTACCTAACCCGGTGGGCTCAGCGCCAGGTTTTGCGTTGGCATGGCGTGGCACACACCTCATTGCCTTACCCGGTGTCCCGAGTGAGATGCGGACAATGGTTGAGCAGTCAGTGATTCCCCATCTTCTTTCTCAACTCCAGCCCTCCAGAAGCCGAGGTCGGCAGCCTCTGACACGCCTAGTGTTCCACACCTGGGGTATGTCGGAAGCCGACGTGGATGCCAAGTTAAAGGGACTCATAAAGAAGAGTCTGCCAGTTGCCCTAGGGCTGCTCGCATCCCCAACGGGGGTCCTTGTGTCACTGACTACGGAGGCAGGACGGGCTCTCAAGGAAGATGCGTTGACATCATTGGCGGAGGAAGTGCGCACACGATTGGGAGAATGGATCTATGCTGAGGGACAGGATACGATGGAAGAGGTCGTTGGCCGACTCTTGCATGGGCAGGGACGGACCGTTGCGGTAGCGGAATCCTGCACCGGGGGACTCATTGCCTACCGGTTGACGCAGGTGCCGGGATCGTCCTCTTATCTTGATCGCACGGTCGTGTGCTACAGCAATCAGGCAAAGATGGAGTTGCTTGGAGTTCCGGAACATCTCTTACGCGAGCATGGTGCCGTCAGCCGTGAAGTGGCTGCGGCCATGGCCAAGGGGATGCGTGAACGAACCGGCGTGTCGGTGGCGTTGAGTGTCACAGGCATTGCGGGACCTGGCGGTGCGACCGAGACGAAACCAGTTGGCCTCGTGTATATCGGACTCGATGGTGGTGACGACGCCATGACGAAGGAGTGTCGGTTTCATGGCGATCGATCCGTGATTCGACAGCGCGCCGCACAGGCCGCTCTCGATATGCTCCGGCGGTGGCTCATGAACAAAGGCAACCTATGATACGAGCGTTCCTTGCTATAGAGATCAGTGACGACCTTCGGGCAGGCCTCGTCCGAATGCAGCACGACATCAAACAACGACTTGCGCCCCATGTTACCAAAGACGTTCGCATCACCTGGGGTCAGCCCAATTCGTTTCATCTGACCGTCCGGTTTCTGGGACTCACGGACGAGAAACTGTTGCCGGTGATGCAGGAGGCCCTAACCACCATCAATCAGCCTCGCCCAGCCATGGAGATTCCTATCGAACGGCTCGAAGCATTTCCAACGCTCCAAAAGCCACGGGTGCTGTGGGTCGGACCGTCTGAGGAGTGGTTGCGGAGTGACGCTGCCAAGCAGCTCTCGGCTTGGCAGCAACATATTGAATCCTGTTGCTGCTCGTTGGGGGTCGCGCCGGATGACAAATCGTTCACCCCTCATCTGACCTTGGCACGGATCAAGATGGGTGAGCGACAGGTGGGGCCACTGCTGGCCCAGAGCGGCGTCTGTGATCAACCTCTGACGTTGGGAAAAATCACGGTGGGGTCACTCGCGCTGATAAAAAGTGATCTCAGGCCGACCGGTCCACGTTATACCAAGCTATGGGACGTGAAGGTGGGTGGCCGCAGTTAGCCTGTGCGTTTCGCGATGCAAGGTGTATCTAGACGCCAGCACCTCATGGCTCGAGGAGGGGAATGAGTGCGGTGTGTCCTTGTGTACGGGCTAAATCCACGGGGCGCTCGCCTGCCGTCATTCTGGCGTTCTTGTCCGCTCCATGCCGGAGCAACAGTGTGACGATCTCCCGATCGCCTCGAAATGCACCAATGTGCAACAGCGTGACACCACCCATCGGCGCCTGAACGTTGACGTCGGCTCCTTTTTCAAGAAGGAGTGCGAGTACATCAAGCCGTCGTTCTTGTCCCGCGACGAAGAGCGGTGAGACGCTGTCCTGCCTTACAGGAGTCACCGTAGCCCCTCGTTCTAAGAGAAGGGCGACCACGTCCCGGTGCCCGTTCTTGGCCGCCATGAAGATCGGCGTGTTCCCTTGCTCATCGGCTGCCTGAGTACTGACTCCTTGTTCAAGGAAGGTCTGCACGCGAAGGACATTCCCTTCCGCCGCAGCCTTGCGCAGTTGTTCCTCAGGCGACGTGGCGCAGCCAGTGATGAGGATAAGTGCGAGGAAGATGATCGTCCACCAACTGCTCCAAACACTATGCGTCACGTTCATTTCTCCTTTGCGGGCCGGTACCATCAATTCCATCCTTTCTCGACGGAAGGTTACGTTGGGCACGTGGTCATGGCGGACGAATCAAGCATCATGGCGCCAAGGGTGGATAGTCGCTGTAGCCGTCAGGTCCGCCGCCATAGAGCCGATCATAGTTGACCTCGTTAAGCGGTGCCTGCTTAGCGAATCGTTCGACCAGGTCTGGATTGGCGATATAGGGACGGCCGTAGACGATCGCATCGGCCGCTCCGCTGGCGACTGTGAATTCGCCGTTCTCGTGGGTGTAGCTCCCATTGGTCATCAGGGTACCTTGGAAATGTCGGCGGGCAGTTACCAAGATGGCTTGCTCTTCCGGCACCGCATGATTCTCATGCCGGATTTCGAGAAAGGCGATCTTACGCTGACTCATTTCCTGTGCGATGTATGTCACCAGCGCGTCTGGTTGACTGTCAGTCATGTCATTGAATGGGACCAGCGGTGAGATCCGAACGGCCACACGCCCGGCGCCCCAGACGCCGATGACGGCGTCCGTCACCTGCAACAGAAACCGGGCACGGTTGGGGATAGAACCTCCATAGACATCTGTTCGCGCGTTCACACCATCACGCAAGAAGTTGTCGATTAAATAGCCGTGGGCACCATGGACCTGGACCCCGTCAAACCCTGCCTGTTTGGCATTCTGCGCGGCGAGCCGGAACATCTCCACATACTGTGGCATCTCCTCGGTGCGGAGCGCGCGAGGGACTTCATAGGGTTTTGATCCCTGCGGAGTCTGAGTCATCTCATGGCGAATCGCCTTGGCACTGCTAGAGACTGGTTGCTCCCCATCGTTTAAGAGGGAATGGGCTGCTCTCCCGGGATGCCAGATTTGCATAAAGATCCGGCCTCCCTTGGCATGCACGGCATCTGTGACACGTTTCCAGCCTGCGACATGCGCAGGACTGTAAATGCCGCCTTCACCCATGAAGGCGCAGGCGTGGGCATCGACCATCGTACATTCTGTCATGATGAGCCCGCTCGACGAGCGCTGGGAATAGTAGTCGACCATCATGTCGTTGGGTATGTGTGTCGAGCCAGCTCTCACACGAGTCAGGGGAGCCATGACAATGCGGTTTGGTAGGAGAATTTCTCCAGCTTGCAACGGAGTAAATAATGTGGGCATTGAGCGTCCTTTGGATTGTAACGGAAGCGTTGGTGGAAGAACTTATAAGTGAGAGGGTGGGGGAGTCAATCGGCGAATCGCTATGATCGCGTCTTTCGTCGAAACTGCTCGGTCAGCTCTTCATAGATAGTTCGACGGTGACCTACCGCCATCAGACGAACGATACGTTTTCTCTGGTCGACGGAATAGACGATGCGAAAGCGGCGAACGCGATATTTATGTAATCCAGCAAGATCCCGCTTGAGCGGTTCTCCACATTCAGGATTTGTGGTAATCGCACGAATGGCAGACTTGATCAGTGCCTTAAGATCGGGGTGGAGTGAGCGGATAACTGTTGCGACATGGGGAGGGATGTCCACACGGAAGGGAGTCACGCCGTGCGTCGCTTCTTACTTGGTGTGAGAGGCTCACTGAATACGTCTTCAAACGAGAGCCCTTTGCGTTTTGTTTTGTAAAAAGCTCGGCTTTCGGCAATCTGGCTCATCAGTCCAGGATCGCTCAGGACATCCAAGGTCTCTTTGAGACGGGTATATTCATCGATATTGATCAAGATGGCAGCCGGACGGCCATTCTTTGTGACGATGACCTCCTCTTCACGCTCTTGAACACCTGCCACAAGCTCTGGGAGGCGAGTTTTTACTTCAGATAGCGACAAGGTTTTTGCCATAGAAGACCTCTTTCATTGGAGACCAGAATTCTGGTCGGTATCATACAGCGACGGATCAGGTGCCGTCAAATGAACGGACTTGTGGGTGCTGCCCACCGTGCGTAGGAAACGGCAAGTGGTTCGTCGACGCGCTGAAGTGAAAGGATTGCCTGTCAAATGAGGAGAGGCGAGGGGATAGGCGTGTCCTACTTAACAGCGCGATAGGACCAGTGCAGGATTCTGCCGCTGTTTCACATGGAATCGACGCTGCGGCCATAGGGACGGCCCAAGAGCTTCTAAGAAAAGACTCCCGATGATCATCTCGAAGGCTCCTCTCGTGGAGTGTAGAGTCGTCGTGTGCGACGCGGCGTTCTCATCCACCTTAACCGAGGAGGTTGTGATGATGTGTTATGTTGGGATCGATCTTCATGCCACCAGCAGTGTGGTGGTGGTCATTGATGAGACGGATCGGGTGCTGTATCAGAAGCGGCTGCGCAATGACCTCACGCTGGTACTCACCGCGCTGGAACCGTATCGGGCTACAATCCAGGGCGTGGTTGTCGAATCGACCTATAATTGGTATTGGCTCGTCGATGGTCTCATGGATGCGGGCTATCGCGTGCACTTGGCCCATGCCCCAGCGCTACCGCAGTACAGTGGCCTAAAGCACGCCGACGATCAGCATGATGCGCGGTGGCTCGCGCACCTTCTCCGTCTCGGCTTGCTCCCCACCGGGTACATCTATCCCAAAGCCGCACGCGCCGTTCGTGATCTCCTACGGAAACGCAGTCAGTTGGTGCGACACAAGACGATGGTGGTGCTCAGCCTGCAAAGTCTGCTCACGCGCCTGACCGGAACCCGCTTGTCCCTGCCGCGCCTCCGGGCGCTCACACCGGACAGTATCCAAACCCTCGTGTCGTTTCCCGAGCAGGTGCACGCGGTCAGGAGTTCGTTGACTATCCTGCAGTGTTTGGAGCAGGAGATTCGGCGGATGGAGGAGATGGTGCGCGAGGCCGAACAGAAGCAGCCCGGGTATGCGCTGTTACAAAGCGTTCCGGGCATTGGGCCGATCTTGGCAGGCACCATTCTGTTAGAAATCGGCGACCTCCGGCGATTTCCGACCGTTGGACACTTCGCCTCCTATTGCCGCTGCGTGGGCAGTGAACATCTTAGCAACGGCAAGCGCAAAGGAGCTGGGAATACAAAGAACGGCAATAAATACTTGAGCTGGGCCTTCATCGAGGCGGCGCACTTCGCGATTCGCTATGAGGCCGTGATTCGGAATTATTATCAGCGGAAGCAGACGCGGACACATCCGTTGGTGGCACTCAAGGCCGTGGCGCATAAACTGGCACGGGCCTGTTATCACATGTTGCGCGAGCAGGTGCCGTTCAATCTGTCACGCGCCTTCGGCTGATTGCGAACCGATGAGGGGTGGAACTGAGAGCTCGCAAAGGGGGTGGGGTGCGACCCCGCACTCCCGATTAGCCGCAGTCTCCACCCTGTTTTCTCCCGCGCCACGCAGCGTGGGGACTGAGACGCCTCGGTGGTGAGCCAGAATGGGGTTGGCACCAGCGCGCTGGTAGCCCAACATCCTGTGCGTAGTTACGATGGACGCGACCGAGAACCGACGGTTGTCTGGGGCACGACGTGCCAGGGGCTGGAGCTGATCCGTGCCGCGAGCTCGCTCCGAGGCCTTGATCCTGATGGGTGACTGGTGCGGCTCAGGACAGAGCGAACACCACTGACGTGGACAACCGGGATGGGACGCTGTCTCGCGATTGGTCTGGCGAGGGCGAATGTTGTCGCGTGAAACCTCGCCCCGTTCGCAGAATACGGAGGGCATGGGGAGTTGTGCCCTCTTGACCAGAGCCTTCGAGATGGGCGACCCCTTTCTGCCCTCCCCATACAGACCGTGGGAGTCAGTATGCAGCCACGAGCTACCAGCATGACCTTGAGGAGTACGGTCTCATCTCCAGCATGAGGCTCAAAGGGACTTGCTGGGACAACGCCTGCGTCGAGAGCTTCTTTGGCACCTTGAAACGGGAACTCGTTCATTATCGGCAGTACCACACACGGGAAGAGGCCAAGCAGGAGATCTTTGAAGATCTCGAAGTGTTTTATAATCGGCAGTGCCGCCACTCGACCTTCGGCTATCGGTCCCCGGCTGAGTATGAAGCACAGGCGGCGGTCGCATAACCCGGTGTCCACGGATTCAGGGGAAGGTCACCACAACTCTTTGAAGCGCTAACTGTTAGGGCGTATTGGTCAGGAACCTAAGTGGCGTGCTACATGGGTAGAAACTCAACTATCCGGCACTTATGCGTAACAAGGTCTACACATCGTTATGCAGCTCGTCGGCCTGTTGGAATTTCGCCAATATTTATATTTGGAGCATGTATTTCTACGCCTGCTTCCATTAGCATTCTCAATGATCGCTGTCCATCGTCGCCGTTTGGATCATGTCCCCAAAAAGCTGTGTCATGAGTAACGAGACGGCGTATACCTGCTTGTACAAGCAAGCCTGAACACATTGAGCAAGGAAATTTTGTAACGTAGATTGTACCATCCTTTGTAGATGTTCCAACGCGAGCCGCATTACATATCGCGTTTGCTTCAGCATGAACAGTCCAGCGAAGTTTTTCTGGCTTGGTGTCTATGCGCTCTTCCAAGTCTGAAACACGCCTAGCCAACCCATTATAACCTGTTGCAATTACAACCTGATCCTCTCCAACAACTACCGCCCCTACCGGGCAATCATCACGAGACCGAGTTGCGACAAGTTTAGCCATTTCATAAAAATACTCATCCCAACTTTGCCGGGTGCTCTTGGTATTGCCACTTGATTTCTTAGTCATGGTGACACTATCGGTACTCAAGTAGAAATGCTTTAATTTCTAGCTCAGCTTTCATTGGAAAGCTGCATAATCAGGTGGCTGTTGCAGAGTTCCCGTCACCGTTTGCTACAGTTTTCGCCGAGGGAAAGCTGTTGGCCTCATGAACCGCTCGGCGATGGCGTACTGACATCGCACCCTCGTTCATAACTGAAGGACAAGCAAGAGTGCCGGTAATCTGGGAGTTACCTAACTGTCATGACACCACGAACGATCGGTGGTGAGGGATATTCGTACACCATGCACGACCTGCATCCTCGTGACGGGGTGCGATGGGCAGTTGGCACGAAGGATGGCCGACGCAGCTCCACTTGGAGAATGTGGGGTGACAAAAAGGGAGACTGTTACCTTTCGATGCGCTCTATAGGAGCTACCCTCAAGGTCAGCCTGCACCGGGACCGACGGTGCAGCGTTGGGTTCACCAAGGAGTTCGAGTCGAAGAAGTTCGGATTTTCAAGTCGTCATTGGCACCGATGGGTCCTCCCAGGTAGTCCCGTTGTCAAAGGTTTTCAGATCCTTGTTCCGGACAGTGACTTGGCGGAGTTTGCCTCGGAAGAGAAGGAACCGATGGCTTGGATTCCAGCCCCAGGAGAAGGACGCGCCGTGGTGGTTACAGTTTTTATAGCTGAACCACCGACTGAATTCTCATGGGTGAATCCAGAAAAGAACGGCAACCTCTTAGGTACGATGGTTTGTCGGACAAGGGCAACATGGGCTGTACATAAGAACCAAAAGCTTGATGTGAACACCGTGAAGATGATTGAGGAAAACAGGGCGAAGGTACAAAAGAGGGGGGCGGCTCTGTTAAAGGATATCCCACCCATAGGGCTTCGCACGACACTGTTTGGCCATCACTCCGATACCGACGTATTTTTTATCGAGCTAGATGCCTCGCGGTATGCCTATGGGAATGATGAGAATTCTAGCTATTAGCGCGATGTAGCGGATGGGTTCCTGGTAGTCCTCGAAACCCATAAAAGAAGGCGCCCATCTCGAAGGCTCCTCTACGCTGGGGGTCGGTTCTTGACTTCGCCCTGTTGGGAACCCTAATTCTTCTCTCACTTGTTCCTCATACGGTGGTATTCCCTTTCGTGATTCCATGAACCAAGAACTAGTCTCGCCAGTCATGTTGGAGGGATGTCCTGTCCAGCTTTCCAATACGCATTGAGCGTCACTGCGCAAGCGAATGGAGTAGGTTGGTTTTCAGGTTATGAGCGCTTGAGAGTGTTGCCCGGAGCAGAGGGGGCATCCGTTGTTTGTATGTAAGACGCTGATTCAGGTCTAAGGAGTTTTTGTGCATTCAACCCGATTATGGAGTTTGACGACCTTCCTGCGTTTCGTTATTCTGCGGCGGCCATGGAAATTGATGCCATTCGGGCTGCCATTCAGAAAGGCCGTTTCTTTGTCACAGATCATGCGTTAACCGAGGGATTTAAGGATGGGATCAACGTGGCCGACATGCTTGATGTGATCCGGACGGGGGCTATCATTGAGCGATATCCAGAGCGACACCGATGTCTGATCTATGGATGCAATGCGGATGCGATTCCGATTCACGTTGTGGTAGACTTCCGTGCTAAGAAGTTCGTGGATATTGTCACCACGTACATTCCTCAAAGGGACCAATGGATAAGAAGCCAAGTACGAAAAAAACGAAGGAGTTAGAGAGAAAAACGTGTCCCGAATGTGGCGCGGCTATGCGTCGGGGCAGGACCTCGTTGCACTTTGAACGCGGCGGATTCTATGCTGACGTCGAAAATGTTAGAGCCATGCTGTGTGAACGATGCGGGACGAGAAGCGTGCCTGGCCAGACAGCCCTTAAGATCAGCGATGCCGTCGAACGGTTATTCCGTGTCGGCAAAGATCTCGATATGACCGGCATTTCTTTCCATAAGCTTGCCAGCTAAGTGACCGCACTCAACTTCAAGTCAATCTGATAGATTTCGTGTGCGTAGTCCGGGAGCAGAAGTGGAACCCCACCGCCGACCGGCAAGCTCAAGAGGAGATATTGTTGTCCGATCACCATCCATGTTCATCCTCAAGCCAGAACCTCTCCTTTGGCCGGTCATTATCATAGAGGCAGAGCCGAACGCTACTTTTCCGGCTCCAGGACAAACCCATAAGTTTCAGGATCGTGTTTCCATGCTCCGGACGACAACAGGCCTAAGAGTGGCAAGAGGATGAAATAGGCCCCAATGACATCGACCGTCCCGATCGAGCTGAGGGTGCGAGATGTCGTGCGGAATTGGCTCTGATACCCTGGTTTCTTGACTTCAATGAGGAGGTCCTTGCCCCTGTGCGCTTCGAATTGAATGGGCGTTTCCCCCACCGGTGTTCCTCCGGCGACGACCGTGGCACCATCGGGTGAGGAGCTCACTTGAATCCTTTGCATGGATGGGGCAAAGATCGAGCATCCGGTAAAGCTCACCGTAACGACCGCAATAGTTACCTGCCGAAAGACATGCCAACGAAATCGTATGCGCTCCATTCCTGTTATCTCCCTGTGAGCCTGTACGTGGCGTGTTCGATGTTTCAAAGAAAAATACTCATCTCACTCTTCGCGGCAGATTATCGATCTCCTGTTCGTGCGGGTAGAGATACATAGCCGTAGGATCGGCTAGGGCTGATCGTGCCTGCATGCAGGTGAGGGCCAGGAAGGAAGATTCCGGGCGACGTGGAGACGCTCTTGCCTGAGATCAGGCTATGCTTCGCTTGCCCACTTGGGTATAATCGCTCGGATTCATTCTTTTCATCGTAGGAGATTCGTATGTCCGAAAAAGACGACAAGAAGCGCGCACTCGACCTCGCCCTATCCCAGATCGAGAAGCAATACGGGAAGGGCGCCATCATGAAGCTGGGAGCTGAAGAGAAGGTCGATGTGCCGGCGATTTCGACTGGCTCACTGACGCTCGATATTGCACTCGGGGTCGGAGGTTTGCCGCGCGGACGGGTTATTGAGATCTTTGGACCAGAGGCTTCTGGCAAGACGACGATGACGTTGCACTGCATTGCCGAGGTGCAGAAGATGGGTGGGGTGGCCGCCTTTATCGATGCGGAGCATGCGCTGGACCTCGCCTATGGCAAAAAACTCGGTGTTCAACCAGACGATCTCCTGGTGTCGCAACCGGACACTGGTGAACAGGCATTGGAGATAGCTGAAACCTTAGTGCGAAGCGGCGCGATCGATTTGATTGTGATCGACTCGGTGGCAGCGTTGACTCCACGCGCGGAAATCGAAGGAGAGATGGGTGATGCCCATATGGGGCTGCAGGCGCGGCTCATGTCGCAGGCGCTCAGAAAGCTCACGGCGGCCATTTCGAAATCCCTGACGACGGTGATCTTTATCAATCAAATTCGCATGAAGCTCGGCGTGATGTTCGGCAATCCTGAGACGACGACTGGCGGCAACGCGCTGAAGTTTTACTCGTCTGTCCGGTTGGATATCCGCCGCATCGAGTCGATTAAAGAGGGCCAGGATGTGATGGGCAGCCGGGTTCGCGTCAAAGTCGTGAAGAACAAGATGGCGCCTCCGTTCCGGCAGGCAGAGTTCGACATCATGTTTGCCGAGGGGATTTCCAAGACCGGCGAGTTGGTGGATCTCGGTGTCGACAAGAAGATCATTGAGAAATCCGGAGCCTGGTACTCCTATAAGGGAGAACGCATCGGACAGGGACGTGATGCGGTTCGAGAGTTTCTGAAGACCAACGCGTCCACGGCACGCGAGATTGAAGCGCGCATTCGAGAAGCCGCCGGTGTTCCAGCTCGTGCTGAGAAGAAATCGGAAGCGAAAGAGACGAAGGAAGCGAAGGAAGTCAAGGAAGAGAAGCCTGTTGGACGAAGCGAGGACAAACGGGCGCATCGATCGCAGTAGGAGTGTGACGGCTCGTGCACGCGCAACCTTGTCGAGTCCGGAAGATGTCTTCCGGCTCGCCGTTCGCTTTTTAGCTTATCGAGATCGGACAACCGCGCAAATCGATCAGTTTCTCGCCTCACACGGCGTCTCGCCTCTCTGGGCCAAGCAGACGATTCGCCGCCTATCTGAGCTCCGCTATCTTGATGATGCGGCCTATGCCCGGCGATACGCTGAGAAGCGGTTGGTGTCTCGACCAGTGGGTCTGGAACGGCTGACGGAAGAATTGCAGGCAAAGGGAATTGCCGATCGTTTGGCCGACCAAGTGGCTGCCGAAGTCTTTCGATCGATTGATGAGGAGACCTTGGCGCAACGAGTGGTGAGAAAGGCGGAAAGGCCTGGACGCCGGTTAACGCCGGTCCAAATTGGGCGCCTGCTCCATCAACGGGGTTTCACTGAAGAGACGATCGATCATATAATGACGAGGGTAGAAATGAACAAGGAATGTGCCCATGAAGAATAGCGCGACTGAGCTCCGGCGTGCCTTTATTCGCTATTTTGAGCAGCACGGCCACCAGGCTGTTCCCAGCTCTGCTCTGATTCCACAGGCTGATCCGACGCTGTTGTTCACCAATGCCGGGATGAATCAGTTCAAGCGGGTGTTTCTCGGCGAAGAATCGCGCGCCTACAAACGCGCGGTGACGGTGCAAAAGTGTCTGCGTGCCGGCGGCAAGCACAACGATCTGGAAAATGTCGGATATACGAGGCGGCACCATACGTTTTTCGAGATGCTCGGAAATTTTTCCTTCGGCGATTATTTCAAGGAAGACGCGATTCGATTCGGCTGGGAGTTTTTGACTGAGACCGTCGGCTTGGCGAAGGACCGACTCTGGGTGACGATCTTCCGGGAGGATGAAGAGGCGGACCGTCTCTGGAGGAAAATCGGTGTACCGGCGTCCCGGATCATGCGATGCGACGAAAAGGACAATTTTTGGCAGATGGCCGACACGGGGCCCTGTGGCCCTTGTTCAGAGATCCATTTTGATCAAGGGGCGGTGGTTCCTGGCGACGATCGGCCAAATGGAGAGGGCGATCGAGTTATCGAAATCTGGAACCTGGTCTTCATGCAGTACAACCGGGATGCCGCCGGCACCCTTCATCCCTTGCCGAAACCGAGTATCGATACAGGGATGGGGCTTGAACGACTAGTGGCAGTCGCGCAGGGCGTCTTGAGCAATTATGACAGCGACCTGTTCACGCCGCTGTTGACTGCCATTGCGAACCGCGCCGGAGTGAAGTATGGCGACAACGACCAGTTAGATCGGTCCATGCGAGTCGTGGCCGACCATTTGCGGGCCATCGCCTTCCTGATGACCGATGGGGTGTTGCCATCCAATGAAGGACGAGGTTATGTGCTGCGGCGAATCTTGCGCCGTGCTGCGCGTCATGGACGGCTGCTCGGGATTGTTGAGCCATTCTTGTACGGGTTGACGACATCGGTGGTTGAGCAAATGGGGGCGGCCTATTCCGAGGTCACCCGTGCGGCAGGCACGATTGCCGAAGCCACGCGAGGCGAAGAAGAGCGGTTCATCGCGACCCTCGATCAAGGCTTGCCGATTCTCAACGATATGATTGGAATGACCAGAGCGGCCGGAGGCACAGTCCTGGCAGGTGGTGATGTCTTCAAGCTCTACGATACGTACGGGTTTCCAATGGATCTCATCACCGAAGCCTGCCGTGAGCAGGGAATGACTGTCGATGAGCCGGGATTTGATGCAGCGATTGAAGAACAGCGCGCGCGCGCGCGCAAGACCGGCGGGTTTGAGCAAGTCACGGCCCGTCCGGCGGTGGCTGAACTGGCAAAGCGCGTAGGAAGCACGCAATTTGTCGGCTATGATCGGCTGGAGAGCGACAGCGTTCTGCGTGCCATTCTCAAAGGTGAGCAGTTGGTCAAGGAGGCATCGGAGGGAGACGAAGTGGAGCTCGCGCTGGATGCGACGCCCTTTTATGCCGAAGGCGGTGGACAGGTTGGAGATTGTGGGACATTACTGGGCCCGGAAGGGTTGGTGGAGATTACCGATACGACGAGGCCGGCCCCGATGCTGATCTTGCACAAAGGCATCGTTCAGAAGGGGACGATCCGAGAAGGCGAGCAACTGCGTCTAGCCGTCAATGCCTCCACCAGACAGGATGCTGCTCGGAATCACACGGCGACACACTTGGTCCATGCGGCCTTGCGTGATCTCTTGGGCCCTCATGTGAAGCAATACGGTTCGCTGGTTGGGCCAAACCGGCTTCGGTTCGACTTCGCCCATTTTCGGCCGCTCTCGTCTCGCGATATCGACGACATCGAGTCGACGGTGAATGAAGAGATCAGGAAGAACGAGGCCGTGTGTGCGGAAGTCATGAACATCCAAGATGCCGTCGCTAACGGCGCCTTGGCATTTTTTGGCGACAAGTATGGAGAGCAGGTACGGGTGGTCAGCGTCGAATCATTCAGCAAGGAACTGTGCGGAGGCACCCACGTCGGGCGGACAGGGGACATCGGGCTGTTCCGCATCGTGTCGGAGGGAGGTGTCGCAGCCGGTGTACGCCGCATCGAGGCTCAGACCGGCAGTGGGGCCTATACGTTGATGAAGAAGCTTGAAGCCGACGTCCGTGAGCTCTCGGACGTGTTGAAGGTTGGTCAATCTGAATTGGCGGCCAAGACTCGCAAACTGATGGCGCAACTTAAGGACAAGGAACGGGAGTTGGAAGAGCTCAAGCTCAAGATGGCCGGCGGATCGGCAGCCGCTTCGACTGCCAAAACTGTTGCCGGAGTGGCGGTGCATGTTCAACGGACGGACGGGCTTGATGTGAATGGTATGCGGGCGCTGGCTGATCAGTTGCGGGATAAGCTGAAGAGCGGCGTGATTGCGCTGGGCGCAGCTTTGGGAGATGGGAAAGTTTCATTGCTGGTTGTGGTGACGAAAGACTTGATCGGGAAGGTTAAGGCAGGCGATCTGATCAAAGCGATGGCCGCCGAAGTCGGAGGCAGCGGCGGCGGTCGACCTGAAATGGCTCAGGCCGGAGGCAAGGATCCAGCCAAGCTTGATGCGGCGTTGGAAAAAGTCTTTGGCTTGGTCGAAAAGGCTTTGCAGCGGTAAAATCATGCCTGGTCGTATTCTCGCGCTCGATTATGGTACCAAGCGAATCGGCGTCGCACTCAGCGACGAGTTGAAGTGGACGGCGCAACCTCTTGAAACCTTCGAGCGGCGGGCATTGGCGTGGGATATCGCACACGTCGCGGGGTTGGTGACGGCTCACGAGGTAGAGTGTGTGGTCCTAGGCTTTCCGCTTCAGCTGGATGGCCGCGAAGGGCCTGCCGTGCTAGCCATGCGAGAGTTTGCGGTGAAGCTGGAGGCGGGGATCTCCGCGCCGATCGTCTTGTGGGACGAACGGATGACGACGAAGGCAGCGGAGGATCTTCTGATTGCGGCCGACGTCAGTCGAAAAAAACGAAAGGGTGTGGTCGATCGAGTCGCGGCGGCGATACTTTTGCAGAGCTATCTTGAGGCACAATCCTCTTCCTCGACGGCCGACCAAACGACCAACGGTGTTGACGGGATGGAGCAGCCGTGGGTGATAGAGAGTGCAGGCAACCAATCGTATGACGCTACGCGTACTCCTGACCGGAATCATCGCCGTCGCCGCGCTCGCCGCAACGGTCGGCTATCAGATGATGCGATGGGCTGAAGGGCCCGTCCTATCCGAGTCTGATCACGCGGTCAACAAAATCGTAGTGATCGCGGAAGGGGCGACATTCCTCCAAGTGGCGGCCTTGCTTGAACGTGAGGAGCTGATCCGAAGTCGATCCGCGTTTGTCAGGCTGGGAAAGTCACAAGAAGCGGATCGCAAAATTCAACCGGGGGAGTACGAACTCAATGGTGCGATGCCTCCGGCAGACATTCTTTCCAAACTGCTCACCGGTCGAGTGCTTCTTCACACTGTGACTATTCCCGAAGGGTATACCGTGAATCAAATCGCCGATGCCCTGGAAGAACGGCAGATTACGAACCGAGCAGAGTTGCTGAGTCTGGCTTCAGACAAGGCCTTCATAACGACTCTTGGAATAGCTGCAGAAACCGTTGAGGGGTACCTGTTTCCCGATACCTATCGCTTTGCCAAGGGCACACCTGCCAAGGATGTCATGAGAACGATGGTAGAACAGCTTGAACGTGTCATGACCGAGGAATGGCAGGCGAGAGCAAAAGATATGAACTTGACGGTCCATCAAGTCCTGACGCTGGCCTCGGTGATTGAAAAAGAAACCGGATCGGGGGATGAACGGCCTCACATTTCCTCCGTGTTCCACAATCGGTTAAAGAAACGCATTCCCCTGCAGAGTGATCCAACGGTGATCTACGGTCTGCCGAATTTCGACGGCAACCTTCGCAAGAAAGATCTTTCCCATGCCAGCCCCTATAACACTTATCGATGGGCCGGCTTGCCACCTGGTCCGATTGCGAGTCCTGGGGCTGAGTCGATTCGTGCTGCCCTGTATCCTGCGATGTCAAAATACCTCTACTTTGTATCCAGAAACGATGGCACGCATCACTTTTCGGCCACCCTGATGGAACATAATCGGGCCGTCGAAAAGTACCAGAAGCGTCCGTTCAGAAGGGGGCCTCGGTCGCAAACCTCGGTTAGGCCAACGACTCACGATCTGGCCTTTGTCAAAGGAGTATCGTAACGGATGTCTCGATGGGATCTGCCTGATCTGATTGACCATACGGTGTTGAGGCCGGATGCGACGAAAGACGATGTGCTCCGGTTGTGCCAGGAGGCGAGAGACAACAAGTTCACCGTTGTGTTTGTTCCGCCATGCTATATCGATGAGGCCGTCGAAGCGGTGGCGGATACGGCTATTCGCGTCGGCATTCCGATTGGGTTTCCCTTGGGTGGACACACGACGAAGACGAAGGTGGCTGAGGCGGTTGAAGCCGTGGGTCGTGGTGCACGAGTCTTGGACATGGTGCTCAACGTCAGCCGTCTGAAATCGGGAGATCATACCCTGGTCCGATCCGACATTGCTGAGGTCGTCAAGGCGACACCTGGGGTCGAGCACAAAGTCATTCTTGAGACCTGCTACCTGACGCAGGAGGAGAAGCGGACCGCTTGTCATCTGGTGGTTGAAGCTGGGGCAGATTACGTCAAGACGTCGACAGGTTTTGGCCAAGCGGGTGCCACAGTTGAAGATGTACGGTTGATGAAGGACAGTGTTGCAGGGCGGGCAAAGGTCAAGGCTTCGGGTGGTATCCGTGATTGGAAGACGACCCTGGCGATGCTGGAAGCAGGAGCTGACCGAATCGGCACCAGCGCCAGCCTCAAGATCCTTCATGAATGGCGTGTGGCATAACCCGAGCTGGATTATCGCATGACGCGGTAATCCTCTTCTCTAGGTCCTCTCGGATCTCCCCGTCGGTCCCATACGTCTCTACTTCCATCCACCTCGATTTGGGTAGAGTGCATCTATGATCAATCGAATTATTCTTCTCGTCATCGACGGGTTTGGAATTGGTGCCTTGCCGGATGGCGGGGACTACGGCGATACGGACGCCAACACCCTCGAACATTTAGCTGAGGCGGTCGATGGATTGACTTTACCCAATTTCGAGATGCTTGGGCTTGGACATGTCGCGTCGGTCAAAGGCGTGCGCAGGATGGGGCAACCGAGCGGCAACTTCGGACGCCTCGCGTTCGCCTCGCCTGGCAGAGATTCCATTGTGGGGTACTGGGAAATCGGCGGAGTGATCCAGCGAGATGTCCCGACGGTCTGCAACACCGGCGTTCCAGCCAAGATCGTCGACCTCGTTGAACAGATCTTAGGACGGAAATCGATCGGCAACAGCGTCGCATCGATGGGGGTGATGCTCCATCGATATGGCGCGGAACATATGGCTACCGGGGGGCCGATCCTTTGGACCGATGGGGGGAATACCTGTTGTTTAGCCATGCATGAATCATTCATGGCACCATCGGAATTTCATCAGCGCTGTCGGGACATTCGAAAAGCGGCGAAAGATGCAGGTCTTTTTGTCCGTGTCGTCGCTCAGCCGGTCACCGGTGGGCATGACGCACTTCGCCCACAGGTCGGACGAAAGGACTTTGTGGTGGAACCACCGGGTGTGACGATGTTGGACGTCTTGAGCCGATCTGGACAGCTCGCGATGGGCGTGGGAAAAGTCTACGATTTGTACAGCGGCCGAGGATTCACGAAAGCGTTTCCGGTTGCATCAGGAATGGCGGCGTTTGATGAGGTGATCGTCATGCTAGGCAAGATGCCGAGGGGCCTTGTCTGTGCCAGTCTGGATCTGCTATCTGAGGATGCTGCACAAGCGGCCACGGCCGTGCAAGAGTTTGATCGTCGTCTCCCAGAACTATTCGAGAAACTGCGCATTGGCGATATGGTGATCGTAACGGGGGATCATGGGAGGGATTTCTCCTTGCCGGGCCGGACGTCTACACGAGAGTATGTTCCCGTCTTTGTAAGCGGGCCGAAGCTTGCGCAAGGGGTCGACTTGGGAAGCAGACCAACTGCCGCTGATGTGGGTCAGACGATCGTGGAAGCACTTCGAGCTGAGCGACTCCTGGTCGGCGATAGTTTTTTTGATGCGCTCAGGCCTGGGTAATAAAGAACGAGAACGAAACAACCATGTCCGTTGAACAACGTCTCAAAGAATTGCAGCTTGACTTGCCGGCTCCTCCGAAGCCATTAGCGAACTACGTTCCTGTCGTCCGAGTCGGCGATCTCCTTTTTCTGTCGGGGGTTTTACCGTTACGTGATGGACAGCTCATTATGACTGGCAAACTCGGGCATGGTCTCACCATCGAGCAAGGGGTGGAAGCGGCGCGAGTGGCGGTCTTGAACGGCCTGAGTATTATTCGGAGCACCACCGGATCGCTGGATCGGGTGAAACAGATCGTCAAGATGGTCGGCTATGTTGCATCCGGTCCGGGGTTTACCGAGCAACCTCAGATCCTTAATGGTGCGTCGGATCTGCTCATAGCACTCTTCGGGGAGGCAGGGCGACACGCCCGTGTTGCCGTCGGTGCTGCAGAACTACCGCGCCACGCTCCGGTGGAGATCGAACTGATTGTCCAGATTATGTCTTAGCCCGCCTTGACTCCGCAAAAATTCGCTTGTTAAAGTCGAACAGACATCGCTTGAAAACCTACATAGGTCTTTGAAACTTTCCAATAGGCTATTTATGCATCGAAAGTCGATCATTCCTAGGTTGCTGACATACACGCTGCTCATGTTCTGTGGATGGAGCGATGCACTCACATACGCCAAGCAGGCTGCCATTGCGCTCTCTTCCCCGGCCGTCACTCCGGGGGCGACGTTGACGTTGAGCGGGACAGGGTTTGGGAGCTTTCAGTCGACTCAGTTCAATCGAGTGACCGTCAATGGAGTCCCGGCGTTGGTGCAACGATGGGAATCAGAGGCCATTGAAATTAAAGTTCCTTTCAAAGCGACGAGCGGTTTCGTTGAGGTGTTGATCGGGAAGAAGAATCTGCTCGCTGGACATGTGGCTATCGTTGCTCCATACATCGAGACCATTTCACCAGCCGAAGCTGAACGTGGTGCAACATTACAGATTACGGGTCGTCATTTCGGCCTGTCCGCGGGAGCTAGAGATCCCAATACGATGTTCGGTGTGAATGATGTGATGGTCGGTGGCGTCAAGGTCCGTCCGCGTCGTTGGAAGGATGATAAGATCGAGTTGGTCATTCCTCCGAATGCCGCGAGCGGCGAGGTGATGGTTCGTCTTGCGTCATCTGATCCCCTTCCGAATGGGTCTTGCTGCTCGCCCGTCGAGTACCTGGTTAGCAATCCTGTTCCGCTAAAGCTGATTCCCTCTGTGCGCGTGGATCCCCTTAGTGGCCCGGTCGGTACGAAGGTGGTCTTGTTCGGTCAGGGATTTGGCTCTGTCAAAGAATCGGTGGATGACGCGGTCTTGATCGGAGGACGACCGACCACGATCGCCCAGTGGAAGGATGATCTTATCGTAGTGCATGTTCCACTGGATGCCGAGTCCGGTCCGGTTGTGCTCCGATACAAAGGACGGGAGCGCGTCGTCGGCGAGTTTACGGTGCACATGCCACGCGCCGTTTCTCTGAGTCCAGCCAGTGCTCCTATCGGGACGCTGCTCCGCATCAATGGGGAACACTTTGGGTTTTACTCGGAAAGCGGATCCACGCCGTTCAATTTTACGGATTTTAATACAGGTGAAAATCGAGTCGAGATCGGCGGAGTGCCGGCCGTCGTGTATCGATGGAACGACGATCGTATCGACGTCTGGGTCCCGTTTAGCGCAAAAAGCGGGAAGGTCGTCATTTACCGTAGCGCCAACAGACCGAACGTAGCCGGACTCTGTTGTGCCGAGCAGGGCACAGTCGCCGTCGAAGCCGGGAACTTCACTGTTGTTAAGCCGGTTATTGACTCGTATGAACCGAAGTCGGCTGGATTGGATGCCACCGTCACCATAAAGGGAAGCGGATTCGGGACGTTTCTCAAGACGGCCGAACATGCCGATCTTGGATTGAATCAGAAGGCCTATAAACGGCGAACCGATCTTGAAATTAATGAACCTGATGTGACCGACACCGTCGTGTCGAATGTCTCGCGGACGGAAGTGCTCTTTAACGGTTCTGCCGCGTTAGTCCAGTCATGGACCGATCACGAGATCGTGGTCAAGGTGCCGCACCGTAATCTCTATGGAATCGGGAAGAAGGGAGATTTCTTTGATGACCTTGCGACCGGTCCACTCGTCGTACGTCGGGGTTCATGGGATCTGCTTCCGGACGGGACCTGCTGCTCGGCGAAGAAATGGCTGACGCTCGAAGCCGGACAGTTCACCATCGAAGCAAAGGGACTTCCCGATGATGGGTACTGGACGAACAACCGACCGGACGCGAATACTAATCAATAATGGCGCTTCAGTTTCTTTTGGGCCATCCTATCTTTCATCGTGCGTGTGTGACACTCTGTCTCATCATGCTGTGGTTCCCTCAAATGGCGAGAAGCGCAGATTCCCCTCTCTCCATTTACACACAAGTCAGCACCACAAAAGCCACGTTGCTGAACATCCAGTTTCAATCGGTCCAAAATGGTTGGGCTGTAGGATCCGGCGGGACGATTTTGCGGACCATCGACGGTGGAAAGAAATGGAAGCGGGTGACGAGCGGCACTTCCTCCCTCTTAACCTCCGTGTTTTTCGTCGACCCATTGAACGGATGGGTGGCTGGGGCTGCAGGCCTCCTCAAGCACACGACCGATGGCGGAAATTCATGGTCCTCACAATCCCTCGATACGCAGCAACCGCTGTACGGCATCTATTTCACTTCTCCAACGGTTGGATGGGCGGTCGGCGGAGGCGGTACGATTTTTCATACGACCGATGGAGGTGACAACTGGGTGGAGCAGGCGAGCGGCACGACAGCCGCGCTCTATGCCGCGCATTTTCGTAGCGACCGGACTGGGACGGTCGTTGGTGCACTCGGGACTGTCCTGTCGACCCACGACGGCGGGATCACCTGGACGCCACAAGAAACACAGCATGCCGTGACCTTGTTCGATGTTGTTTTTACGGATTCTAGAACCGGCTGGGCGGTTGGTAATGCGGGAGCACTCTTTCAGACGATAGACGGCGGAGCCACGTGGGTTGATCATACCTTGCCTTGTGGAAAGACGTGTACAAGGCTCACGGATCTGTTGAAAATTCGCTTTACCAGCCCACGAGAAGGCTGGATCGTCGGCGAACGGGGCATGTTCTATCACACGACTGACGCCGGCCTGACGTGGAGCGAGGGAAAATCCATCACTCCCCATTCCTTATTTGGGCTCAGTTTTCCTGATTCCACCGCCGGCTGGGCAAGCGGTGAGAACGGGACCATTGTTCAGCTGCAACCCACCCGCT
>JAOUHJ010000015.1 GCA_029865225.1 Nitrospira sp. | reverse complement strand
GCCGCCATCGAAGATTACATGAACAACCACAATCAGAACCCGCGCGTGTTTGTCTGGACCGCATCTGTCGAGAGTATTATGGCCAAGATCGCCAAATGTAAAGAAGCGTTGGACGCACTACACTAGAAACGAAGTCTCACTCTAGAGGGTCGGGTGGTTGCTTGGTGGGCGCACCAGAGGTGGTGATGCCGGCTCCAGATTCCTTGATGACGGCACAGCGACTTGTCACCGCACCTTGCATCGTCAATGCGATGGCATCAAGACTTTCCAGAAGAGCCGTAAAATGATCGGAGACCACTGTCGGTGATACAGCGCTCTGAGTCTGCGGTGCGAGAGCCTGAAATGTGATACGCCCGACGGCAGGAGGATTCATCGTCTCAACCACCGAGATCAGAGGAATCAGACTGAGGTCGAGTTGACGCCCTTCTGCACCTTCGTTCCCCTGCTCATGATCAACTCTCACGACTGGACGAAGCGGATAGCGACTATTGACCTTGGCCACGAAGCCGACATCGCCGGTCGTCAATCGGACCATCGTCCCAAGCGGGTAAACCGACAATTGCTCGACCAGCGCCTTGAGGATCTCGCGTGGAAACGTCATTCGTTCGGTAACCAAAAGCTCTTTCACGGCTTCATGGGGGAGGAAGCGACGTCGATAGGGGCGCTCGCTGACTAACGCGTCGAATACGTCCACCACTCCACAGATCTGCGCCATTTCACTGATCTCTCGACCCTTAAGTCGCTTGGGATATCCCTGCCCGTTAAACCGTTCATGAACCTGACCGATCACTCGTGCCAGCCAGTAATAGTCGGAGCCGCATCGCTCGATCACTCGAGCGCCGAAGTCGGGATGTTGCTCGATCACGGCGCGCTCTTCCTGGGTCAATCGGCCATTCTTGGTGATCAACGTATGTGGTACAGCAAACAAGCCGATATCATGGACGAGCCCCGCGAATGCCAATCGCTGCAGCTCCTCACCGTAGTACCCAAGTCCTATCCCGACCTTGGTTCCCAAGATCGCCACATTGATCAAGTTTGTAATTAAGGGTGCTCCTGCTCGTCCGGACAAGGCTTCGACGACCAGTTCATCATTCCGTTGTAGCGATCCGACCAAATCGGCTGCAAGCCGTTCAAGTGAAGACAAGGCAAACGACTGGCCACCTTGCACGGCAGCCGCCGTGTCGTTCAGAGCCAGTTCTGCCTGATGATACCATTCGTTCATGCGCACGCTCCCACTCTGCTGGTCGCACATGCACGAACCATTCGTCCTGCAACCCGTTCAACCAGCGTTCGACTCACTCGATGCACGCCCGCGACACTTCCATGGTAGAGACACAAATCGCACAATGAGTTAATCAAACGGCAGACTCCACCGGTTTGTTGAAAAACTCCGGAAATCGCGGGAGACGAAAATATCGGCAAGGTACAACCCACGGCAGCCAGTCGAGCCATGATGTACGCTTTGGTTTCTGCACGATCGAAGCGTTCAAGATGGTGGCAGACGGCTACGCGCTGTGCGAGCTGGGGAATTTGCGCAATACGATCCCGCAGTTCTGGTTGACCGACAAGCACCAGTGTGATGAGAAACCGGTCGTTCAACTGGAAATTGCTGAGGAGTCGCAATTCCTCAAATAAGCGGTCATGCTCGATCGCTTGCGCTTCATCCACCACGACAACCGTGTCGATGCCTTGATGGTAGTTGGCAAGCAGCTGGTCGTTTAATCGGCGGAGTTGCTCGCCTCTGGTTCCGCCTGGATCCAAGCCGAGCTGGAATAAAATCTCTCCCAGAAATTCGTTCCCAGGGATGGTCGGGTTCGATACAAGACCGACCTCATACTGAGCTCGAGGAAGCTTCAAAATGACCGCTCGACTGATGAGGGTCTTCCCGCTTCCGATCTCGCCGGTCAACATCACGATTCCTTTACGAGCCTGAATCCCATACAGCATGCACGCCATGGCTGCTTCATGTTTTACGGACGGCACGTAGAAGGTTGGGTCCGGCACGTTTTCAAACGGACGCCGTCGGAAGCCCCAGTATGGCTCATACGATGAACTCTGAATACCGGACATCTCACACGCAGCGTTCTCGAGAGACACCGTTTCACCTACTTCTTTTCACACCGACGACTTTTGAACGGGTCGGCACACCAGTCATCTTGGCAAAACCCCTTGTATCGCCGCACGCTCTGTTCGTCCGCCCTGTACCCATTCCTCCAGACTGTTGACAGTTTGAACCAGACGCGAATGGACGGCCTCATATCGATGGGTGCCAACACCAATCCGTTGTTCCACTACAAGTGTCAAAAAGCTGTGAAGCCCCATGAAAAACGTCATGGCATGGGACGCGTTAACCTGCTGAGCGGCCGACCACAGTTGTGCAACACGCTCCACGGCATTTTGCAGTTGCGCTGACGCTGCTCCGCCGTTTTGGAGTGCCTGAAACACGGTGGAGAGATGGAGGACGTCCTGACGGACCAGGTCCAGAAAACCCTGCTCCGCTTCTTCTAACCGGTCGAGAAACTCTTGGATCGAGGCAAGGTTACACTGTTCCATCCCTCGATTCATAAGCCCCTCTGTCTGAGCCATCACGGTCTGGACTAAATTCCGCGAGGAGGTCCCTGGCGCCACACTTTGCTCGGGAATGGCACGGAGTCGGACCAAGAGCTCTTGTGTTCCGATCACGGCCGGAGCACTCTCGACAGCGGTTTGCTCGGGCTCAGTCTCAAAGGTGACACCGGTCGCCCGTGTCAGTGCTCCATGAATATGGCCTAATTGCTTACAGAGTGCGAGGAAATCATCTGCCGAGATCGAGGCACCCGGTTCTTGAAGAGCTTCAACAAAGGGAAGGGCTGAAAAACTCGCTCGTTCGACATCACTCAGGTGAATGGTCGCTGCAGATCCACCGAGATTGGTAATGCCGACCTTAATGGTCTGAGCCAAGGACCGATGACGCTCGGCAGGGGGGGCCTGTTGAAGTTCATCGAGAGCCACATGAATCTGCTGAAGCCATTCCTGTGCTTCTTGAACGAACAGTTCAATCAGTTCTTTCTGGAACGCATCTTCGGTTTCAACAGACATTGTTTTCGGCCAACCACAAGAACCATAGCCATCGCACTGGTCGGAAAGTTACATTAGGGTTGTCCTTTTCCACTTCCGAGCTGAGAGGCCAACCCTGCGATTTCACCCAGCTTACGGGCCATCTCTTCGAACCGTTTGGTCGCATGTTCGGCAGCCTGTTCAGTTTCCACGACCCGTTGGGAGAGGACTCCATTCCGCTCACGTTCAGCCACCAGAAGCCCTTCCAACTCCTGAACTTTCGTCTCTGTCTTCTGTACGTCCTGCAGCCGGCCTACAGTTTCGGTGAGTGCTTGCTGTCCAGTTGCGAGTTCGGTTTCGAGCGTCTTGACTCTCTGTTGGAGTTCAGCCACTTGCTTTTGCTCAGCGAGCAGTCGTGCTTCTACATCTTGAGCCTGTGATGAGGCCTTCTCTAACTCAGCAAGTTGTTGGACCAGTTGCTCGGCGGCTGCCCGCTCTGCATTCAGTGCAGATTCCAGTTCCGTAAGGCGTTCTGACGTCTTCTGCGCGCCAAGAGTCTCCTCCTTGAGCATCGCTACTTGGGCCTGCTCTGCTTTGACGGCGGCTTCCAGCTCGGGAATTCTCGAGGCCAGAGGCTCGAGCTTTGTGAGTTTTGCTTCAAGCTCACTGGCGCGCTGACGCTCCGTGGCCAACTGCGCCTCGATTTCCTTGGCTCTCCCTAGCTGCTCTGCAGCTTCGGACAGTTGTTTCGCCAAATCTTCCGATCGCGCCCGTTCTGCCCGAAGATGCTCTTCCATCTCCCTGAGCTTGCCGACGTCCTGATGCACGCTCACTTGCTCGTGTTTCGCCATCGGGGGAACTTTTTCAGCAGCTGCCGCTACATGATCTGATACTGCTTGGCTTACCGAGGAGGATTCTGGCGGAGCTTCCTGTCGTTTTGCCATCAATTCGAGCACACGATCTTTCAACGATGTGCCCTGGAACGGCTTTTTCAATACCCCATCCGCTCGACAGGATTCAGCCTGCTTGGTCACTTCATCATTGACGATGCCGGAGATCAGGAGCACGGGAGTCGTTGCGAGGGTGGGATTCCCTCTGACAAACGCGCAGACTTCATAGCCACTCTTATCGGGCATGATCACGTCAGAAACGACAACATCCGGTCGCTCTTTTGTGAGATAGGCCAAGGCTTCTTCGCCGTTTGCCGCGAGCGTGACACCGAGTCCAGCCTCGGTTAACAGCCGTTCAGCGACTTTTCGAACTGCGATACTGTCATCGGCTATGAGAATCTTCGGCATACCTGCACCTTTCATCTTTCTCCATCTCTGAGGAGTGGCTACATGCTCGATCCGAGTTGTGCAATTGCCAGAATCGGGATCTCATCGAGTCCACTGGCATAACTTCCTTCTGCCGGTACATCTTTGCTTCGATAGGCCTGGACCGCCGTTGCTTCGAGCGTCTGAAGGACCGGCATCTCTTCATCGATGCATATCACCATATCTCCCAGAGGATGCTTTATCCTGAGACACAAGGGATTGCTTCCCTGCACACAAAGACGCAGAACCGAGGCCAGATCGAATACCGGAAGAACGGCCTGATCTTGACGAACTACCGCCGTGATAAACGGGGTGTGACCACCAACTGGGATGGAAGCATTCCATTCTGAAATGCCACTGACTTCCGATGTCTTCACTGCCAATCGCCTACCACCTACTGAAAAGACCAAGAGCATCCAGGATGATCGTGTGGCGTGTTTCTGCCGTTCCCCCCCCATCCTCAGCATGCTCGCCTCTCACCCGTAGCACTGTCCTGAACATCCATAAAGGACAGAGGGGTTCTCTGATCATGGGCCACATCGGACCCGACGTGTTCCCCGAGAACCCATGTTGGGTTGAGTATGAGAGCTATGCTTTTTTCGAATAGGATCATGCCTCGATACCACTGTCGTTCTACATTGCTGAATTGAGCAGGCAGAGGCAGGATCTGCGATGGCTGAACTTCTACTCGCCCGTGAATATGACTGACACGAATAGTGCATTGAATCCCTTGATCAGCAAGCATCACAACAGGTGTCTCTGGACGGATGGGAACATCGGTAAGGTTCAATTGCATAATAAGATCGACCGTTCTGTCGACTACTCCTCTCCTCCCTGGATTTTCACTACGTTCCAATTCTTGAACGGTCAGCAGCGCTTTTGTGAATCCAGCCTCAAATGCCAGATACCTCCTGCCGATCGTGACAATGATGAAGTGCCGTAACGACGACGTTGCCGGCGCCGATGCCCCCTGTTCCTGGATACTCATATCAGCACTCTCATCGCCATTCTCTGCAACTACCCGCGTTCCGTCAATTAATACGAATATTTCCGCAAGGTTACCTTCCGGGAACAGACGTCCGTCCTGCCCACCGTTCAACTTCTTGCAGTAACATGCGCTCTTCCACGGGTTTGGCAATGTACGAATTCGCGCCGATAGAAAGTGCCATTTGTCGGTGCTTGTCCCCAGCGCGCGTCGTCATCACCACGATGGGGGTCTGCTTTGTTTCAGGGCGGCTCCTGAGCGCTTGAATCACCTCAAACCCGTTCAGCTTTGGCATCTCGAGATCGGTGAGAATCATTCGATACGACGTCGCCGACGCTTTCCGTAGTCCATCTTCCCCGTCCACCGCCGTGTCAACCTGATATCCCGCAGATTCCAGCATTTTCCCAACGAACTTCCGAATACTCAACGAATCATCGACCAGCAATAGGCGTGTCTCCTGAGACTCAGGAGCACCCAATCCTTCCGACACAACTTCTTCGTATCGATCAGCGGCCTTCGTCAAGACCGAGGGTGATCCTCCATCCTTCGTCTCTCGTGGGGTCAATCGAGCTGGATCGATGACCAAAATGACGCGCCCTTCAGGATCGATCGTCGCTCCACCGAACAATGAATGCTCAAGCGGCCTGAGCAGCCCAAGAGACTTAATGACGATCTCTTGTCTCCCTAGCAGCGTATCGACGGCTAATCCCATCGGACCGGTTGCCGTCCGAACCACCACCACCGGCATGGTCCATTCGACGGGTCCGGACTCCCGACGGAGCACATGGAACAACGATTGGACCTCAATGGTTTCCTCTGCGACCTGCAAGAAGGTCCGCCCATCGACCTCTCGCATCGAGGACGCAGTGGGCATCGTCACTTCGTGGATATTCAGCAGCGGAATCGCATACCGCTCCGTCCCTGCGCGCACCAGCAATGCGGTCGCGATCAGCAAGGTGAGCGGAAGGGCTAAGGTGAACTTTGTCCCAAGTCCAGGCATGGACTCGACCTCGATCTGCCCGTTCATCTCCTCGATGACTCGTTTAACAACATCTAATCCGACACCCCGCCCTGCCTGGCCTCCCACCTTCTCGGCAGTCGAAAATCCCGGCAAGAAGATCAATTGAAGTGCATCCTCATCCGACATCGCTCGAAGCTGACGTGAATCAGCCAATCCCATCTTGACGGCTTTTGCCCGAATCTTGGCTAAATCCAACCCTGCACCATCATCTTCAACCTCGATGATGATGGAGTTACCGCGATGGGCTGCATGCAAATAGACCGCGCCGACAGCTGATTTGCCCCTCGACACCCGATCGACTGCCGGCTCGATACCATGATAGACCGCATTCCGAACGAGATGTACCAAAGGATCCACTAACCGCTCTACCACGCCCGTATCCACTTCCGTCTGCTCACCCGACGTCACGAGAGACACTTCTTTGTTCGATGCACGAGCGATTTCTCTGATCGCTCGCCGGAACCTGGTGAACGGAGTCCCGATCGGAACCATACGGGCTCGAGAAATTTCATCCCGCATGAGGAGCGTCAGATGTTGCAGATGGCTCATGTCCTCATGTGCCCGTCGAATGGACCCGTCAAGCTGTGACATCGACTCACTAATATCGGCGGTGACTTCCCCGATGCGTCGGGCAAGAATGTTAAAGTCGTCGTACTTATCGAGCTCCAGACTACCAAAATCTCCGAAGGCTGGAACCGCTTGCACGGGAACCGATATCGAGCTACTGGGTGCATCCCGATACGTAAAGGTGTGCTTCTCGCCAAAGGATTGGACGGAGTCCACCAAGCGCGCCTTGAACACGAGGACCTGCTGCGACAGTTGCTCCAACACCCGTAAACGTTGTTCTAATCGGCTTCGTCCGGTGACCAATTCTCCGACAAGATTCATGAGTCGCTCTAATCGAGCGTAACTGACACGAATCACCTCACGATCTTCAGCAGTCCTTGCATTTTGAGGTTTCTCGTGAGCGTGCAACTCTTCTCGTTGACTACCTGAAGGATCGGCGCCTGCGGACAGATCAGCCGGACGCTGTGCCATCGTCGACTCAACGGGCATGCCTTGATCCAACCTCTTCAGTTCCGAACGGGCTGCGCTGAACCGTTCCCGCGTGCCGATCACCATGCCAAGATCTCTTCGCATCAGCACCCGAACGACATCGATTGTACGCAGCAACAAATCAGTATGCCCGGGTAACACGCTGAAACGACCGTCCCGTACCGCCCCCATGAAATCCTCAACATGATGCACAAGATCACCGATAGATCGAAACCCTACCGTATAGGCAGATCCTTTCAAGGTATGTGCGGTGCGGAAGAGCTGGTTAATCAATTCCCTGTCTTGCGGATCCTTCTCCAACCGCAACAGATCGGCTTCCAACAGTTCAAGATACTCTTGGGCTTCAGGGACGAAGTAGGACATGACTTCTGGGTCGAGATCCGGGATCAAATAGTCGTCGGATACGTCCGTGACGGGCAGTTCGACATTGATAACCGCCTCGTTCTGCCCCACACCCGAGTCGGCCGTTTCCATACTCGGCGGCACAGCTCCTTCCGCAGAGACCACGGTGGCACTCTCACATACCTGAGTCAGTCGCTGCACAAGAACCGGCACCTCTTGTTGCAGTTTCGACACCTCCGCCGACTCCTCTTGGAGAATGCGACGGATCAGGCTGGCCGCCGCAGTCATCACTTCACGAAGCGTCGGAGTAACGCCCAGCCGCTTTTCCCTGACTGCAATCATGCACTCTTCCATGGGTCGTGAAACATCCCCAATCACTTGGAAACCGACCGTATACGCGGAGCCTTTGAGTGTATGTGTGGCACGAAAGAGTCGGTAGATCGCCTCTTCATCGCTTGGGGTGTGGTCAAGGATGCGCAGCAACTCATCAATGACACCCAGATACTCCTCCGCCTCGGGAATGAAATACGACAGAATTTCCTGGTCAAGTGAGGGCTTCACATAGTCCACAGCGGCAAACGACAAGGTGATCGACGATTCTTTTAAACGGTCTAGAGATGTCAGACACTGCTGAACCAGACGATGATCCTCCTCGTTTCCCTGGCCAACTAATGCGACAAGGGCACTCAAGTCCTCTATGGTTTCTCTCATGACTGCAACAACCCTTGGCCAATCGGGAGGAAGTTGCTCGACCGCTCGCTCGAGAATCCCTTCAAGTTGTTCGGCCACGCGAGAAACCCCTTCATAGCCGTACAAAGCGGCCGCACCACGAATCCGATGGGCAATGATGTACTGTTCCTGGAGCGTGTGCGGGGCGGGACTCGAGTCGGCAGCGAGACGCAGGGCTTCCGCCAACGTCGTCAGTCCTTCTGACGTTTCTGAAACGAAGACGCGAACTAAATCGCTCCGATCGAATTCCGATCCCATCAGATTGCCTTAGGGCTGAGGAAGACGTGTTTGCAGAACCGACTCGATTAGGCTAACTTGAACTGGGCGACGGAGGCCGTGAGACTTTCAGCCAGCTTGACCATATCCTCCACCGTCGCACGAGCCGAGTCCGTCGCTTTCTGTGTCGCCACGGCTCCACCGGTAAAATCTTTGATGGAACGACCCACTTGATCCGTCGACGCAGTCTGATTGACGGCAGCCGCCGCAATGCTCTGGGCAAGCTCCGCGGAGCGTTCTGCAATCGTTGAAATCTCTTTAAACACATCACCGGTACGGAGAGCTGAGGCCGACCCAGCTTCGACCGCCTGAGTTTCATGTTCCATCGCGACCACCGCGTGTTGCGTTTCCCCCTGAATGACTTTCACCAGATCGGCGATCTCTCGTGTCGCTTGCGTCGAGCTCTCTGCGAGCTTGCGCACCTGATCCGCGACAACGGCAAATCGTGCGCCGGCTTCGCCCGCACCGGCGGCTTCGATCGCGGCATTTAATGCCAGAAGATTGGTTTGATTGGCGATATCACGAATGGTCGAGACGATCTGCGAGATCTCCAACGATCGGTCCCCTAGCGCTTTGACCTGCTTCGACATTCGCTGCACTGCGGATCGGATCCGCTGCATATCCTGCACGGTTTCCTGCACTGCGACGCGACCGTCTTCCGTCGCTTTCAAGACCTGACGAGCGGATTCCGAGGACGCCTCGGCTGTTTCAGCCACCTGCCGCATCGAAGCCGCCAGCTGTTCGACTGCACCGAGGGTCTTCATCGACTCATCGGCTTGATGCTTCGCCGTCCCCGCCATCTGCCCCGCATTCTCCCGCAGCGCGCCGGCTGATCGGTTTACGCGTTCGGCGGATTCTCGCACTTGTTTCATCAGCTGAGCGAATCGTTGAATCATTAGATTGAAACCATCCGCAAGATTCCCGAACATATCAGCGGTGACTTCTCCTCGCTTCGTCAAATCTCCTTTCCCCACATCAGAAACGAGCACCAAAAATTGAACGAGACGCTTTTGCATGGTGTCCCGCTCTTCTTCGGTTGATACGAGGCTGGTAATTCTGTCAAGCATCGAATTGAACGCCTTGGCCATATGACCAACCTCATCATCACTCTCCAGTCGAGCTCTGGCTTGAAGATTACCCGCGGCGGCTTGCTGAGCAACATCGGCTACGTGAACGATGTTGCGAGCGATCGTACGCGCAAGAAAATATCCGATGGCGCCGGCGAGAATCAGAGCCAACACGGCTCCAATGAACACAATGTTCGTACGGTACGAGGCCTCTGCCTGTCCGTTGTCGTTCAGCTCTTTCGCCACTTCCTGAATGGTCGTCATGAGTTCTCGAACCCGCAATGTGGCCGCCCCATATTTGTTTGCGACTTCGACCGATAACGTGGACTGCGCGAGATTGTGCATGCTCTCTTTCTGCTCATCGGCTAGCGAAGACCCAAAACTGTCAGCAAACGCGCGCAGAACACCTTCGGCTGCAGAAAAATACTCTCGCAATGCCTGATGAAGCTCTGCAAGGTCTTTGCGTTCGCTGCGCCCGGTCGATGATTCGTGGAGTTGCGACGACTGCAGAATTTCCAGCGGAGCAAGGGTTTGGCGCTTAAGTTCTGCGAGTGGGACCAGCGACTCTTCAAAATTGCTTCTATTTGTTTGTCTGCCCACATTCAAGAGGGCGCTATGATAGAGCCCAAGAGTGGTACTACTAATCCCAACGTTCGACAGTGCCAGCGTTGATCCGTTGTAAATCGATTGCAACTCGCCTTTCAGCTTGTGAAGCCCCATCAAACCCACCAACCCCACAGAGACCATGATGACACTCACGGCAGCAAATCCGAGGATCAACTTTGGCAAGGTCTTGAGGTTTTGAAACCATGATGTCGTGGGCTTCACCGTCGCCTTGCTAGACCTTGGCATAACATCCTTCCTCCTCAACACGCTCGACCGCACCTCGGTGTATGGGCATCCGCGTCTTCATCTATCAGCTCTCAGAAATGCTCGGTTCCATGACGGCGTCTTCTACGGACGCCAACAGAGAGGGAATTGCCAGCATCCCACTCACACGATTCTCCACTCTGACCAGACCTGATAGAAAGCGATGTCCACCTTTGATACTGGCCTCTGAATCACTCAACATGTTTTCAGCCACGATCTCCTGGATCTCAGGGACCCCATCAATCAGGAGACCGATCTGATGGGCATCGTGACGTACAACGATCACATATCTCGCAGTCGTAGACAGCGAAACGCCCAAGGACTGCCGCAAATCCGCCAATGGGATAATGGTCCCGCGCAGGTTCGCAACGCCAACCAGCGAGGCCGGCATTCCAGGCACCGGAGTCATTGACTCTAGCTCGAACACTTCGCGGACCTGGCGAAGATCAATCGCAAATGACTCGCCCCCTAAGACAACCAGGCACACTCTGCGAAGCTCTATTGGTTTGGCTTGCTCTAGTCCAGCATCGGACGTGAGCAACGGTAGATCACCGGGCAAGTTCATCGTCGTTCTGTCCCTGCACCACGAACTTCACCGAAGGGCAACCTTTATGGCTTGCAGAAGTTCTTCGGCTTTAAACGGCTTGACCACATGACCGTTTGCCCCCTGTTGCTGCCCCCAAAACTTGTCGCTTTCTTGTCCCTTTGACGTGCAGAGCACAATGGGAATGCTCGTAAAGCGCGCATCATTCTTCAGATCCCGACAAGCCTGAAACCCGTTTCGACCGGGCATGACGACATCCATGATGATAAGATCGGGCTGTTCTGCCATAATCTGCTCTTCGAGTTTGTCCGTGGTGGAGCATGTCACGACTGTATGGTGAGCTGCTTTGAGGTATGACTCAATCAGTTGAAGCTCAGCCTGTGAATCATCGACCACCACTATCTTACTCATGAAACAGCTCTCCTCTCCCGAAGGACCTCACCCCGTGAAATCCTATCTTGGTGAGACGGGTCTACGCACGTCCTGGCCAAGGATTTGCCTGGAACTCGGCTTACTAGGAACTTATCGGTGAAACCTTTCTCATCTTGAGACAGATCATGACGGAGCGACTGATACTCGGACACCACTGCTCGGCCGACTTTCCTCGATTCGTATGAGCAATTGTCACATCACAGGAGATCCTCAATCACCGATTCAGGCTGTTTACAGGCAGTGTATCGACTTGTACACAGTTGGCAAGCAATCGGTGATTCTCGGCAGCTCGTGAGCCACCCGTCGTGCTGGAGCCCAAGTCCCACATGGGAAGAATCGGGTGCTCAGGAAATGTGACAAACTTCCTATCTCGTGGAGGACCGCCGTGTGCGAAGGGTGTTGAGGAGATGAGGAATGTCTATATGATGGGCTACGTGATCGGCCCAGCGATCGAGTTCATTATTGAAACGCGCACTGACGATCTCCGAGACATCGCTCTCAAGCCGTGGCAGTCTTTTCCTTTGGCGCGCCCGATTCAACCAGCTGCGGCGAAACCCTGATTCGTCGAATACGCCATGGATGTATGTTCCCCACACAAGCCCGTCCTTCCGAATCGTGCCATCACAACGTTCCTCATGAGTCGCGAGAAGAGCGAAGCATGGGGCTTCGTTCACCCGTCGTGTCACCCCCATATGGATCTCATACCCACGGACCAGACAGACTTCCCGCATGAATTCAGCAGTTGGTCGAGCTTGGACAAGGGTCGTCCGTTTGGTTCCCTCCAGAGTTGTCTCAACCTCTAAATAACCTAATCCGTGACAGACCCCGCCTTGCTCAACATGGTCAGGATCGGCAATCTTCAGGCCAAGCATTTGATATCCGCCGCAGATCCCGACTAACTCTCGCTGATTGGTGAGGTGCGTATCGAGCAGAGGCACAAATCCCTGCTCCCGTAAGTAAGAGAGGTCACTCACGGTACTCTTGCTTCCGGGAATAATGATGACGTCGGCATCGGTAACCATGGCCGGAGTGTGTACGTACCTTAAGGCCACATCCTCTTCTCCCGAAAGGACGTTAAAATCAGTGAAGTTGCTCATATGAGGCAACAACACAACCGCAATATTCACTCGGTCTGAGGCGAATGGTTTTTCCTGGCCTCGAAGTTGATCAAGGCTGTCTTCTTGATCGAGCCTGAGGTCACGCAAATATGGAAGCACTCCCAGCACGGGAATCCCCCCACGCGATTCCAGAAACCTCACGCCGTCGGCAAATAATTGGGGATCGCCACGAAACCTATTAATCACGAGTCCGCAGATTCTCTCCCGCTCGTGCGGTTCCAGTAAATCCAATGTCCCAAGAATTTGGGCAAAGACACCGCCTCTGTCGATATCGGCTACGAGCAGTACGTGCGCGTCGGCCTCTTCCACGACCGGCCAGTTGACGAGGTCCTGCCGTCTAAGATTTACCTCTGCTGCGCTGCCAGCGCCTTCTATGACGATCATCTCGTACTGACTCGCCAGTCGGCGGTAACTCTCGGTCACCACAGACCAGAGTGTCCGTCTTCCATCGAAATAGGCCGAGGCCTCCTGTTTCCCGAATACTCGGCCATGCACCACCACTTGAGCACATTGGTCGGACTCCGGCTTAAGGAGAATGGGATTCATATCGACATGTGGCGGAATTCGGCAGGCTGCTGCTTGTAAGGCCTGAGCCCGCCCGATCTCTCCCCCTTCCGGAGTCACGAACGAATTTAGTGACATGTTCTGAGCTTTGAACGGCGCCACACGGATACCGCCACGCACCAGTAATCGGCACATTCCGGCAGCAAGGACGCTCTTCCCTACATCAGAACCCGTTCCAAGAATGGCAAGTGCCTCGGCCTTCATCGGGAATCCCTCTGCCACTGCTCAGCCTTGGCCAAACCTTGAGACACGCATCTGGCTACGGCTCTTCCAATGAGTGAACCGATAACCGTATGCGTCCCGCTGTATTGTTGAGGCGGTCCTTCTCCACGCAACGCACACGCAATGACAACCACATCCGTCCCTGTCCCGGTCGCCAACGACTGCGTTCTGCGACTCCTGACACCATGATCTTGTAAAACACCGGTCTTGGCTTCCGTCACGACCTGTACGGCACCGACCATGGCGGCGATTGAGAGACTCCCGTTGGTGATCACAACGAGATTAATCGTTCCTGGCCTGGTGCCTCTTTTGGATCGGGCGCATTGGACCGGCCCCTCCCCCGCCTTGACCGCATTGGTCACCCCGACCGTCGCAAAACATTCCACCCAGAGTCCCTGCGCAGTCGTCTGCGCTGTGACCAGCTGTGTCATTGGCACCGCCGTCATGAGCCCGATGGTTTCGCCACAGATCCCTAGTCGCGAAGCCAGGTTTCGCAGGTAGTGCGAAGGCGTAGGGTAGCGTTTCATGAGCTGACCATTCGCTTCGACCTGATGATTAAGAATTTGTGATGCGAACCCCAGCCCGCCGCCATGCGAGGCCGAGGATAACACTCGCTTCCGGCCACCCAGACGGATCACCAGCGTGCGTCCTATCACCTGATACGGAGTATGGACCCCTTTACGAGTTCTGGTTTTCACGGTACTGGTGCCGGAGCACTCTCGACAAGGCTCGGATCAGACGATCATTCTCGTTTTGAGCACGCACCGCAAGTCGAATGGACCGAGAATTTGCCCCGGGAACGGTTGAACAGTCCCGGATCAGCAACCCTTCACCTCTCAATTGGGTCGTGATGTCACGCGCTTGGCAGCCACGAGGCAATTCGACAAAGAAATAATTGGCATACGTGGGCATCACCGAACAACCGGGCAGAGCCGCCAGCACCCTTCCGAACCGTTCTCGTTCTCTGGCCATGAATCGCACGCTCTTCCGCACATGGGCCGCGTCGCGCATGGCAGCCAGCGCCGCCAGCTGCCCCATGACATTCACCGACCATGGTGGCATCAGCCGACGGAACGCTTCAATCGCGGAAGGTTCGGCGACTGCGTACCCAACTCGAAGTCCAGGTAATGCATAGAATTTGGTCAAGCTCCGCAAGACAACAAGACGTGACCACGACGCAGCTGATAGAAGCAACGATCTATCCGGGCAATAGTCTGCAAATGCCTCATCGATGATGAGCCATGCCTTACGCCGTTGAGCGATGTCTGCCAGTCGCAGAAGATCATGAACGGCGCACGCTTGCCCCGTCGGGCTATTGGGATTGCATAGGAGGACTCCATCGATGGGATCAGAGTTTCTCTGTCGTTTCTCCAACAGCTGGCAGAGATGCTCAATCGGCTGCGCGTACTGCTCCCTCGCTTTCGCATAGACAGTGGTGATACGCCCACCTGCCCGTGCCATGGAGGCAGCGTACTCCGAGAAGGTTGGGTGCACGATCACAAGATGACGAATCTTGAGCGCCCGAGGAAGAACATCGAGCAATTCCGTAGAGCCGTTTCCAACCACAATTTCTTCGGCCTGTCTCTGCCAGTATTGTGCAAGCGCCTGACGAAGCTCCCAACAGTCCGGATCCGGATAATGCGTAATGAGTCGGCGTGCTTCGGTGATCGCCCGCCAAACATGCGGTGATGGACCCAGCGGGTTAATGCTGGCACTGAAGTCGATGAGACGGCGTACTTCACGACCAAGCTCTCGTGAGGCCGCATACACATTCCCACCATGGATCGAATTGCCTAGACGAGGCACACGATGCCCGCAGCGAGGGTAACGCCGACTGCGCCCACACCGATCATGATACGAGATGCCGCTCTAATATCACATGAATCGGGCTGCCGCCCACCCAGTCCGAGAAGAGGTCGATCATCGGGCACTCCTTGATAAAAATTGATTCCCCCTAATTGGATTCCTAGTGAACCGGCCATGGCCGCCTCTGGTCGCCCGCTATTGGGACTGGGATGTTTGCTCCCATCGCGCCACAGGACGTGCCACCCTGTTCTGACTCGAATAGGCTCCCTCATGACCACCGCAGCCGTTAGGATGATGAGTGCAGCGGAGAGCCGAGCAGGAATCCAGTTCGCAAGATCGTCCAGTCGTGCAGATGCCCAGCCAAAATCGATATGGCGTTCATCCTTATGCCCAACCATCGAATCCAGCGTGTTCACCGCCTTGTAGGCAAGCGCCAAGGGCGCTCCACCTAGGGCAAGATAAAACAATGGTGCAATAATCCCGTCACTGGTACTTTCCGCAATGGTCTCGATCGTTGCCCGAGCAATTTCCTCCTGAGACAGTTGATCAGTGTCTCGACCAACGATCATCCCTACCGCCCCTCGCGCCTCAGAAAGATTACCTCGATCCAGCTGTTCGCTCACGGCATGGACGTGATTCCACAAATCGCGTGCCGCGAGTGTCGTCCAGGCCAGCCCTATGGTCACGAGACTTCCAAACCACCAGGTTAGGCGATCAGCCATGACGATCGCTTCATGGCTGAGGACGAACATAAGTAACGGTAATGCCAGCGCCAGGGCAACGCCTGCTCCTCGAAGGGTGGTGGGATGCCGAGAAATCTTTCTAATATTGTTATCGCACCAGTTGATCACGATGCCCATCCCACGAACAGGATGAGGGAACCAACGGGGATCTCCAGCTACGGCATCGAGAGTTGCTGCAGCTAACAGTTCCCCTCCCATCATGACAGAACAAGTGCGAGGGGAGCCAAAAGAAGGAACAGAATTTCCACAATCTCATTCGTGGCACCTAACGTATCCCCGGTAATCCCACTGAAGAACGCGCGGCACATGGCTTGTACCGCTATGATAATCAGGCAGCTTCCAATCACTGTCACAACTGTCGTCGTGACACCTAGCCCGATCACGAGAGCCGCAATTAGGACCACCGTCGATCCGATCACATGCCATACCGACAGATGAGCCAGAAACGGGGATGCCAGCCCCCCATCTGCCCTTGCATAGGGAGCCAGCCAAGCCAGAGCCACCATGGCGCACCGTCCAAGCGCCGGCATGCAGACCAATACCGGAATGCGGAGCGATTGTGGAAGTGCCATCAGCCCTGCATAACGAAGAATCAATGACAAGAACAGGCCAGTCGCGCCGAGCGCACCAATTCTCGGGTCGCGCATGATCGACAGGCGCTCAGCCGCGGTTCGACCACCTGCCAGTCCATCAAGTGTGTCGGCTAATCCGTCCTGGTGAAGGCCTCGAGTGAGCGACACCAGCAGCACGATCAAACAGATATTGACGACTTCCTGCGCAAAGATGTGGCTCAACCAGCTGTCCGATAGCGCCACGATTCCACCGAGCATGAGGCCAACCGTGGAATACCAGGCCATCGATGCAGCCAGTTCCGGCGCGGTCGGGTCATGATGAACCTTGCTTAACGGAATGGTCGTCAGGAAATGCCACGCAAAGATGAATGGGCGAGCGACAGCTCCCATAAGAGGTCACACCTTGTTCGCCACACCGGCTTCTTCGAATGTCGCCATCTCCGTGTAAACCTTGATCGCGGCACAGACAAGATCCATTCCTAAACAGGCTCCTGTCCCCTCGCCAAGGCGAAAGTCAAGGTTCAGGAGCGGGGTCAATCCCAAATGGTCCAGAATGGCACGATGTCCCGGTTCGACCGACCGATGTGCTGCGATGAGATACTCACGACACAAAGGCTGAAGCCCAACCGCAATCAACGCTGCAGCGCCGGCGATGAACCCATCCAGTACCACTGGAATACGGGACGCCGCCGCACCGAGTATGAGCCCCGCCAGCCCACCGATTTCCAAGCCCCCTACCTTTGCCAATACGGCGAGTGGATACGCCGACCTCGGGCGATGAAGATCGAGCGCCCGCTCAATCACCCTCACCTTGTGCAAGCGATGGGCTTCCTCAATACCGGTCCCATGTCCGGTTACCTCTGCCACCGGCCGTCCGGTCATCACTGCTGCAATCGCGGCGCTGGGCGTCGTGTTGCCGATGCCCATCTCTCCCGTACCGATCAGGCCGACACCTTCCCGTACAGCTTCCATCGCCAACTCAATCCCCACAGTTACGGCTTGTTCCGCCTGTTCGCGGGTCATCGCCGGCTCACGAGCTAAATTATGCGTGCCCCTCATGATCTTTCGGTGAATCAACCCAGAGATAGATCCGAACTCATAATCCACTCCGATGTCGACCACCCGGACACGCACATCGGCATGCCGTGCAAACACATTCACACCGGCACCACCCCGAAGAAAGTTCAAGACCATTTGAGGAGTCACTTCACGTGGATAGGCACTAACCCCTTCCACGGTCACGCCATGGTCGGCAGCAAAGGTGAACACCATCCCGCGGGGAATATTGGGTTTCAGCTCGCCCGTCACAGTCACGTAAGAAGCAGCCAATTCCTCGATGCGGCCAAGGCTACCCTGCGGCTTCGTCAAACGACTCAAATGGGCTTGTGCTTTCGCCTGCAGGCTCAGATCCAACGGCTGAATTCGACGGCACACCTCTTCGATCAGCATAAGACTCCTTTCCTCACCTCAGGCGAAGCGGTATTCCACTGACCACCAGATAAGCCTCATCCACCTCTGCGGCAATGCGCTGATTCACCCGTCCCGAAAGATCACGAAAAGCCCGCGCCGATGGCTCAATCGGAACTAGTCCCAGCCCCAACTCATTACTGACGAGCACCACGCGCGCTCCTGAACCCCGCATGTGTTCCAATAGCGTTCCCGCTCTAGCAAGAAGGGCCTCTTCAGTGACACCGGTTCCTATGAGATTACTCAGCCACAATGTGACACAATCGAACAGTATCGTTCGATACTGTGTCCCATGCTTCGACAACCATGCCTCCACATCAAGGGGCTCTTCGACCGTTTCCCAATCCGCCGATCGTGTGGCCTGATGCCGAGCAATTCGCAAAGCCATTTCTTGATCCAAGCCCTGTCCTGTGGCAATGAATGCTCGTGGCGCTCCCAAGCCGGCTAATCGAAGAGCGGCTTCACTTTTTCCAGACGAGGCCCCACCGAGAACGAGAATGATACGGCCTTTTGTTTGCCGCACGGCTTCGCGTTTACCTGGTCTTCTTGTCGACATCGCGCTCCCATAGGAATTCCGGCTCACCCTGCGTCTTGGCGACCCACCGCGCCAACACAAACAATGTGTCGCTGAGCCGATTGACGAACTTGACGATCGTCGGATCAACCGGCTCCGTTTTTGAGAGCGCCACGCACAGCCGCTCGGCTCTGCGGCAGACGGTTCGGGCTTGATGGAGAAACCCTGAAACTTTTCCGCCTCCCGGCAGGATGAATTCCTTCAGCGGTTCCAAATTCTTTTGGCAGCGATCGATCAGCCGTTCCAAACGCAGCACATCTTTCGCCGCGACCTGCGGCATATTTTTGAATGTTTGCCCAGGTGCCGTTGCCAGAATACTGCCGACATCGAAGAGTTTATTCTGTACCCAGCGCAATTCCTCTTCCAGCTGTTGTGCATGTTTCTGACGATCAGCCGCCTCAGCATTCATGACTCGCACGACACCGACCACGGCGTTGAGTTCATCGATTGTCCCGTAGACGTCGACCCGCAGACTGTCTTTCCACACCTGTTGTCCTCCGGCCAGTCTGGTTTTGCCCGCGTCTCCTGTTCTTGTGTACACCTTGGTGATACGCATCTCGCTACCCTTCCTTGGGACAAATTGATAGATCCGGCTCATTCGCTGTTCGTTGCATGGCCCTGTTCAGACAATCGGCACACAGACAGTCCTTGAATCGAGCGGAGATCCAATCTATCTGCTTCTCCGTGACACCGACTTTGCCACACCAACATTGGTATCCGCCGCACTCGAAGTCCTGCCCGCATCCTTCACAGGTCTTCTGAACCGGCCCTCTCAACAGTTCCCTCCTCGTCGCCGCCGAGCCATACTGTCTGCACGACTGGCTGTGCGAGCCGCCGATTCAACCAACGAGACTGCTACAGTCGGCTGACTGGCAAAGTGCAAATGGGTGTAGAGGGCCAGTACATTGCCGCTCATGAGTCCATCCTGTCCCTTAGAGCGTCCTTCGGCGTCGCTCAGCGCACAGGCATAGTGCAAGGGTCCTCTCGCAACCAGCGTGGAATAATGGAATTCATGGCCTCGTACTGTAACACCGACGTCACCAAGGATGCAGCGACGAGCATTCTCAATAGTTCGATATCCTAATGTGAGGCCCGTCTTTCGCATGACCGTCTCAGCAGGAAAAACCCCGACCATTGTATGCGACTGCCCATCACAATCACGGAGAGATATCCACATCAGCCGCAGCATGAGCAAAGATCGAGCGGTTGAGATCTTTCCCGATGATCCACCCATCGAGGTTGCGAGACGGGCGGCCGGTGGCCGCCCGATGATGACTCGGATCGATAAAGTCAGGGCCGGCCTTAAACGGCTGAACCGTGCGTCCTTGCTCACGCAACGCGGCTAGGATCGAAAGTGTCGCGGTCGTTTTCCAACGCCGCTGTGTGTCCCGGCAATGACCAATCGTGGATACGGTTTCATGTACCTCTAGAGCGGCAGATCATAATTGATCCGTACGCCACCAAAAATCGAACGAATCGGCGTGCCGAAGAACAGGATCTCTTCATACTTTTCGTTGAAGATGTTGTCCAAACGAAGGTATGCCTGGACCTGCTTCGTCATGTCATAACTTGCAGAAAGATTCCAGACGACAAACGATGGAGTCGCAAAGCTATTTCCAACATTGCCGAACCGCTCACCAACGTACCGCCCTTCCAAATTACCTCGCAGCCCCTCAATAGGCTGATAGCTGATGATCGTCGAGATTTGATGGAGCGGCCACCTGGGAAGGCGCGTGTCCGGACCATTACTGATATCCCTCGTCGCCGCGTAGGTGTATTGAATCTGTAGATCCAAGCTCTTGGCCCACTGCCTGTCACGCAGCAGCTTCAACTTGGTGCTGACCTCCACACCTTCCGATCGAGCCAATCCGACATTCTGTGCGCAGAACCCAAATGAACCAGGAGCCGTACATTCGGTCGGATCGAAGGCCGACAAGATCAAATTTCGATAACGCGTCCAAAAATAGCCCACCCCGATCGAACCCCAGTCATTGGGAAGCGTTTGCTCGATCGCGGCCTCCAACGCTTGGCTCTTCTCAGGCTGCAAGTTTGGATTTCCAAATCCAGGGAAAAACAGCTCATTGATTGTCGGTGCTCGAAACCCCGTCGAATAACTTCCGCGCAATTTTGTGCCCGTTTCTCGATGCAAGTATCCTCCGGTCACCCGATAGGTTGTGGCGCTTCCAGCGACATTATAATCGTCCTGTCGAATACCGGCGGTTCCAAACACACGGTCCCAGAGGTTCAACTGGGCTTCCCCAAATCCTGCATGGCTACTCAGGATCTTGTCCGTAAAGGTAGCGGTCTGCGTGAGCAGATCGGTATTGCTCCCTTTCTGCTCTCGATACTGATAACCCACCATTAACAAGAGAGGCTTGCCGACTTGAATATTGTGCTGCCACTCAATGCGATTATTGGCTGTTTCAATTTGAGACCTGAACGGGAACCCAATCAGTCCAGTGGCTCCAGTCAGAAGATTCCGTTCCACCACACCACCGTCACTCGTCAGGTTTTCCGTTGCCCGTGAGAGGGTCAGCTTTTGTGACCACCAGTCAGTCATCGGCTGGGTATAGTTTCCGGCAAAGATGTACTGGGAACTTTTTGATCTCGCACCCAACACGTCAGCCGGATCTGAGGCGAAGGTGACGGGATTGAATGCAAACCCGTCGAAATTGACAATCCCTTCCAACCATCGAAAACTAAACTCCAGCCGCCCATCCCTCGGCAGGTCCGCACCCAGTCGAACAGACCCTTGCCAATTGTGGTGTCTATCACGCTCAGCTGCGCCACGTCGATAGTTGATGGCTGAAAAGCCAGCCGTATCAAGCCTCGTGATTGATCCAGAAAAATCAATCGGTCCTTTCTTGCCGGCCAGGCTACCCCCTTCTCGAATCGTGTTGAATGATCCGTATTCGGCAAACGCTGATACATTGGGTTTATCACGTCCACGTTTCGTCGTGATGTTGATCACACCGCCCATGGCGTCAGACCCCCAGAGCATGCTTTGGCTTCCTCGCAAGATCTCAATTCGTTCAATATTGTCGGACGTCAGATTAGCAAAGTCATATCCACCACCAGTCGCACTGTTGACGATCGCTCCGTCGATTAGCACAAGCGTCTGTTCTGGTGTTCCCCCACGCATTCGGACGTTCGCGACAGTGCCAGCGCCTCCGCTCTGGTTGATCGATAGCCCCTGTGCCCAACGCAGCGCCTCGGACACGGTTCTCACATGCCGCTGTTGCAAATCCTCGCCGGTGATGACCTCGACGGCACTCGTCACGTGCCTGGCCGGAATCTCGGTTTTTGTCGCGCTGACGACCACATCGGGTGCTTCGATGGTTTCTTGCTGATCAGCCATTGCGATTTCTTGGCCGAATGCGGGGCGAGAGTATAAAAAAAGACTCGGTAGGAACAGAATCCAGATTAAGACAAACCACTGACGAACGTGACGCATAGAAACCTCCCTTTAGCTCGAAGGGTACGGATGTGTCCCGTCAGTTGGGTCTCCTGACTTGCGGCTCATTGCTCCTCTGCGCCTTCCCATGTGCCGAAGCACACAGTGGCATCAGGCAGAGTCACTCCCCGCTTACAGTGGCGGCACCGTGATGGACTTGCACCATCTTCCCCGACGCTGACGGTATGACCGAACGAATCCCTCCAGAATGATGGTTGTGCACCTTACAACTCGAACAAGACAGCGGTGCGAGCTCGTCCTGCTCACCTGGCCTCACCTTGGCCTCGTCAGCTTGTTGCTCACGATACGTTCATCAAACATCACAAAATCCGCATATTCACGCTGTGGATCAATTCCTCATGTAATCGATGAAGTATCTTGAAGAGCGCAGAACCATTCGATCGAAATCCCAGTTGAACGTGAGCACGGCGGATTTCTTAGACGTATGAGTAAGCACCCGCACCCCATCCTTCACGACAAGGCTCGGCGCGTCCCAGAAATCCAACGTCTTTTCTGCACCGGTTCGATTACAGACAATCAACGGAAGTCCCGTTTCATAAGTCCGTTGCTCCCATTCCCCGTTCGGACCATGGAGGCCAGGCCCCCACGATGCTGGTGACAACAACATCTGGGCACCTTCAAACTTCATGGCTCGAGCAATATTTTGGGTATAGACATCGGCGCAGACAAGCACACCTACTTTGATACCGCTACATTCGATCGGAAGGGCTACATCTCCAGGGCTTGACCACGATAGAGAGTCGCTCGCTACGTTGATCTTGCGATGTTTCCCGACGACCTCACCGGCTGAGTCGATGACAAACACCGTATTGTAGAGCCGGCGGCCATCCCGCTCAGGACACGAGAGAAAGACCGTTCGCTTTAACCTCTTCACCAACCTGCACACCTGTTGCATCCAAGGATCAGGCTGTGGCTCTATCCAATCCGTCCCGATGAGCTGCACAAATTGCAGCCCACAAACCGCAAGCTCCGGTGTCACGATCCACTCGGCTCCCACCGACGCAGCATGTTTGATGGCCTCAACAATCACGTATCGGTTCTGTTCCACGGCTCCAGGAACCGTCTCAAGATGCAGCAACGCAACTTTGCTCACACTCATGTCACTTGTCACCAGATACGTGACGACCGGGAAGCGTCACTCGCGGCAATCCAGACACTGGATGTCGATCGACGAGAACTCGGCATCGATAGACGGCTTCCAACACATCCGGCTCGATCACGTCTTCCGGGCAACCAAGCCGAACCACCCGTCCCTGATCCAGGAGCATGATACGGTCACAGTACTGCCCCACGAGATTCAAATCATGGGAAACGAGAACAACTGTCAGACCTCGTTCGTCCTTCAACCGCCGAAGCAGCGAACAGATCTCAACTTGATGCTGAAGATCCAGAAACGCCGTCGGCTCGTCGAGCAGCAAGCCTTGCGGCGTCTGAGCCAATGCCCGCGCAATCAAGGCCCGTTGCCGCTCTCCCCCAGAGAGATCCGTCACCGCCCGATGGGCTACATGTCTGATGTCCATCGTCACCATCGCCTGCTCCGCAACCGCAATATCTTGGCAACTCTCCCATCCCATGCCTATGGTCCATTGCCCTTTGGGCCGATGGGGGAAACGTCCCATAAGAACGGTCTCCGCAACAGTGAACGGGAACAGTTGTTGAGTGTCTTGCGGTACGACCCCGATAACGCGGGCGACATCGTGTTGACTCATGGAAGCCAGATCCTGACCGAACAAGCTGACGACACCTTCCTGTGGAGTCAGAACCCTTGCTAAGACTTTCAGTAACGATGTTTTGCCTGAGCCGTTCGGGCCGACCACACCCAACACTTCACCGGCTTGAACATCGAAGGAAACACCATCGAGAATCCAACGGCCGGTAGGTGATTCGCTCCCCGGATAACGGAAGCGAACGCCCTGCACATGGAACGCCTCGCGTGGGGTGATGACCTCGATCGAGTCGGCGATCGTCGCAGCATCCGATCGACTATGGCTGGACTGGTTCACGCCAAGCGATCCTTTCGCCGCAGCAAGAGATAGATAAAGAACGGCCCACCGGTGAGCGCCGTAATGATACCCACTGGAATTTCGGTGGGCGCAAGCAACGTGCGCGCAATGGTGTCCGCGCCCATCAGAAAGGTGCCGCCGACCAAGGCCGAGGCCGGTAGAAGCACGCGATGATCGGCGCCGACAACCAAACGAACGGCATGGGGAACTACCATCCCGATAAACCCGATCATCCCGCTGACCGACACGACGGCTCCCGTCACCAATGCGGCCAGGACAAACATCAAACGTTTCGTACGTTCCGTATCGACGCCGAGCGCTCGAGCGGAATCTTCTCCTAAGGCCAAGACATTGAGGACTCGCACCTGACCGAGAAGCAGGAAGAGCCCAATGCCAAGGTAGGCCGCAAGGCCGAGTAAACTGCCGTAGGTTGGTGCCGTGATGGCTCCCATCAACCAAGCCGTCATTCCGTATGCACGATTCGGTTCCATGATCGACGTGATAAACATGATCAACGCCGAAAAAATCGCGTTTAAGATCACCCCCGCCAACAGCAGGCTGTGAACAGACAACCGCTCATGATCAGCCGCCATTCGATAGACGATACCCAACGCCATCAAACCACCGGCAAATCCACAAGCCGGCAAGGCAGCGTCGGCCAGGACCGTGGCTCCTGCTCCGAACAGGACTCCCATTGCAGCTCCCAGAGCGGCGCCACTCGAGACGCCCAACACATAGGGATCCGCTAACGGATTCCGCAACAGCGCCTGGAGGACCACCCCTACCGATGCGAGTGAACACCCAACCAAAAACCCCAGCAAGACTCGTGGCAATCGCACCTGCTCTAGAATCGTCCTCGTGACATCGTTAACATCATCGGGTCCCGACTCCATCGCAAGCGCAGCAACAAGCAGCCGGAGGATCTCCGTGAAGGCAATCGGCTGTGCGCCGTAGTGAAGCGACACAATACCAATCACGATGGCCACGAACGCCAACGCACCCAGCGTCGTCATCCAACGTGACTTTGTGAGGAGGGCTCCCGCCAAGCCGACACCCACAGCAGCGTCAGCGCGCTGGGATGCATCAGGGACAGTCGTGGCAAAAGAGGGCAGCTGGACCGATACGGACGGTTCTTTCATCGGAGTCGTCATGGGCGACGTGTCTGTTCACCTGTACCGAACGCTTCTGGATGAATGGCATTGGCCAGCTGTGCAAGTCCTTCCGCGATGCGAGGCCCCGGACGGTTCAGAAGATTCGACGAGATCTCATGGATACGTTGCAGTTTCACCGCCGAGAGGGAATTCCAGCGCAGCCACTGCTGCTGCTCACTTTTCGGCACAGTCTCGACAGCACCGACTGGAAAGATCAGGACCTCCGGATCTTCTTTGAGCACGGTCTCCATGCTTAATCTCGGATAGGCCACACCCGCTTGAGCGGCAATGTTGCTGCCTCCGGCTAGACCAATCATCTGGTGAATGAAGCTTCCCGGCCCCACCGTGATCAACGGCTGACTATTCAGAACATAGAGCACACGCTTGGCCGACAGCGTCTCGACCTTCTGTCGAATCTCCGCGATTCGTTGACGCATAGCCTGAGTGACGTCATTGGCTGCGGATGTTCTTTCAAACATCTTGCCGAGGGTATGAATCTGGAGTGGAATATCCTCTATCGATTGCGCATCAAGCACGAACAGAGGAATCTTCAGCTGCTCAAGCTTGGTCTGAAGGTCAGGACGGAGAAAATCTTTCGGCGCGAACACCAATTCTGGTCGCAGTGCCAGGACCACTTCAATATTGGGGTTCGCATAACCTACTTTCGGTTTGGATTGCGCAGCCAGAGGATAGTCGCAGAATTCGGTCACACCAACAACCTGTTCATCCAACCCAAGGGAGAACAGCATTTCCGTAATGCTCGGTGCGAGCGAGACGACACGAGTCGGAGCCTTGGCAAGATAGATCCGATGCCCCGCATCATCGACAAAGGACCTAGTCGATACATGCGCCATGAACGGCATGCCGGTCAAAATTCCTCGCCGTTTCATCTCGCTACACCCATCTCCACCACAGCCATCTGCTGACGAACCGGGGGTCAGCAGCACAGCCACAAGACACAGCGCACTCACGAGCAAAGAGCGCGTCGATCGATTCCAATAAAAAATCCCCAAGGCCTCGATAGACCCTGAGGATTGCACCCGCTGCTTCATCCCCACCTGCTCCCCTGCCTCGAGGGAACAATGATCACTCTCTCTGAGCAGGTCTTCTGGCTCATGGTTCACCCTACTCCCCGAGCCTTCCCATCTTCCTCCTGAATCGTTCGATCAGAACCGCCACGTGAAAGAACACGCGGTGTATTCCCAAACGAATCAGGCTTACGAGACAGTGGCTTCGCCGGGTTTCGTCCCCATTTACAGCGGCGGGACCGCGAGGGCTTTCCACCCTCTTCCCTTACTCAGGAGTCACAATGGGGAGCACAATAGGAGAGAGGAATAAACCTTGTCAAGCTCATTCAGGCACGCTCGAATTTCTTCACGCTCAAAATTCAGAATCCCGTCCCTGGATCTATCCATACAGAACGATAGAACGCTTGTAGCGATTTGCTCCGCTGTGATAGTATCCCCCCTCGCAGCTGTGTGAATTCACCAAGGGCAAGGAGTACGATCGTGGCACTTATGTGTGAGATTTGTCAGAAGAAGCCGGTCTCCGGCAATAACGTCAGCCATGCCAATAATAAGACCCGGCGTGTGTTCAATCCGAACATTCAAACGGTTCGTGCCCTGATCGGACGCAGTCACAAGCGCATCCGGGTATGCACTCGTTGTTTGCGGTCCGGATTGGTCAAGAAAGCAGTCTGACGCGTTCTCCCTCTGCGACAGTAGGATTACGGCGCTCCCCAGAGAACCCGACCTCCACGGTCCACCAACTTGATGACCGAAGGTTCGTCTGGAGAAAGGGTGAGAGTGCGCTCACCATCCTTGCTCCTGAGTACAAGCCCGACCTCCCCGTTCGCATCCAACCCAAGCCCCGCTCGCGCGTTCCCTTGCCTATCAAGTAATAAAAACTCCTCAGCATTCACTCCGTTCGACTTCTGCGCATCAGCCAACTTTGGAAACAGGAATTGAGTACTGAGCACACCGCCAAATACGCCGCCTATAAATGCAGTGGCACAGAGCACGATCATTTGTCTGCGGTTCATGACCGATCCTTTCGTCTAATCACTTGAAGACAGGAATGGTACAGAAGATTGTGTGCGAGGTAGCTTCAAACGGGGCTGGCTCGAGCCGAACATTTCTTGGAGCGGGCGATGGGATTTGAACCCACGACAACTAGCTTGGGAAGCGGATCTAGGTAAAAACGCCAGCTCACAGTAAGCCACACCATACAACGGCAGACCCGCTCCTATCAAGGGGTTTGTGGCCTGCCGTTGCTTCTTGTATCCCCCTGTGATATCCCCTCACCGTGACCATTTTCGGACCTGAACCGTGACTGAAACCGGAAATGTTTTTTCTGTTGATCATGGCAGGAAGACCCCCGGTGGGCTTTGTTCGGTTGGCGGGGGTGGGCAGGAGTCCCGTTCCACTTACTGTCCCATAGATGCATCGAAAGCATCGCGCCAGGCGGTAAACCACGTGAGACTTTCTAAAACGAACGTGCTTGAAGAGGGAACCCCTCGAAAAAGGAAACCTGATAACTACTCCGGCGCTTCAGCTGTAAGAACTTGGGTTTTATTAGGCAGGTCGTGTCAGGACACATGCGCGATGACCGGCAGGTATCGACCCAAACCGGTCGATCACCGAATTGAAAAGCGGCCGTTCAACGTGGCCGTTCTCTGGTAGGCGGTTCTCCTGTACGACCCAAGCACGTTCAGGGGAGACTGGCAGGCGTGTGCAGTGGGACCTTCTCAAGGGAGGGGTCTTACGCCGATCCGCATAAGAATCCGTGATGCATGGTCGCCCAGTCGCAACTCATTGAAGCGGCAACGGTTATGGCGTATTGTTCGCGAACAGTCGTAGCGCGTTACACGGACAGAAATTGGCGGATCCGATTCCTATGCGGATCGGCCTAAACATAGTTAGGCGATCGAGGCCGAACAGAGGGCTCTTGAGATGACAAGATATATTTCCGTCATTTTGATGATTGTTATGGTAACAATCATTGGATGTACTGCTACGAAACAGGCGCAAGAACGACGGCAACAATACCTTGAAGAACCGCAACCGCAGGAGGTGCTTGGTACTATGATCATTGGGTTTAGCCCCACAGTTCTCGCTTCGCTGCCAGAGCCGCCCATTGACTTGACTTTGCATATTAGGCCATTGGCAGGTGGGCACGACGTGAAACACCACATCGCAGACGGCACCCCAGTCTGGGAATTATTAACTGTAGGACCGACCGTTGTAGGTGCAACTTTTCAGAACTTTAGGCTAGTGCTGCCTGCTGGAGATTATCTTGTGGAAGGACTTGACGTACGGGCTCCAAGCCTTTCGGATAAACCGTTTTTTCTGGCCACTGGTGGGCCGAGTTTCACCGTCCCTAAAGGAAATTGTGTTTACATCGGTCGAATTGGATTGTTCTATTCTCGCCTACCGCCCGGGTCTTTGGATCAAGCCAAGGCAGCGGCTGGCGTTGTGTCAGCGGAGATGGGAGGTAGGCCACTGCTTATGATCTATCTGCCGAAGGGAGCGCTATTGGTTGTGAGTAGCTCGATAGATCAACCTACGGAAGATGAGCGCACACCGGCAGCGGATTCTAGCAAGCGACTGCTGGCCGATGCTCATCAGAAGAAGTGTGCCGTCCAACTGGCAAAAAACTGAGGGCGCCGGGCTTGACTTGTTTTTTAAGAAGAATAGGTCAGGTGGATTCGGTTCATGGCTTTCTTATAGTTCTGGCCTAACTCTGCATTCGAGAGGGACGCGCCAAAAGCGGCGCGCCCCTCAATTTGGCCGTTAATGACCGATCTTGGCCGAGAGTTGCCGGTCAATGTGTGCGACCTCTTACAGCGTCTGTCAGTCCAAGTCCACACCTTTGCACCTGACCCCCGAATCTTCCTCAGCAGTACCTCGACCCATTACTTGCGCTTTCTCCACTCCCACGGTGGCACTGGCGCGGGATCAACCCATAATCCTCGCCTTTCTAATCGCGCCTCCAATTCCAAGACAGCAAGTACGACATCCTCTGAGTATTTTCGATACCACCACCCTAGGCCCGCTCTTACCAGTTCATAACTCACGTTCACCCCGTTGGGTAGGAACACATCGCCGACTATGCGCTTGTATCGGTCTTTCTCAATTGGCACGACAACAACGGTCTTCCCAAAAACCAGGGAAGAGGTAAATTGCTTTGCCTTCTGACCGAAGGCTTGTTTCTTCTCTGGGCAGTCAACTCCGTTCAAGCGGATACGTTCAGCTTTGCCGTTGTGTAAGACTTCGATGGTATCGCCGTCCAAGACTGCAACAACTTTGCCCGTGAAAGGGAAGGCGGCTTCTACGCAAGGAGTGAAGAAGAGGATGGGAAGCAGGAGGGCTAGGAATCTTCCGACGATCACGCAGGCATTATAGCGGACACTAGGGTTAGTGTGTCGTACCTCGTGTGATCTTTGCCCCCATCTCGATAATTCTGCCTACCTGCTCCAACAAATCTAACGATTGCTTGGAGTCCATCCCATGCTGGTTCAGCGCGGCGAGAATATCGTCAATGACCTTCTCTTCGGTCTGTGTCATGAGATACGGTGAAGGAAACACCGTCTCAGGGAGACGAGCACGTGGAGACTTTTTGCGCAACTCCGCGATGATGTCATACAGATCTTGCTTGGTACAGAGGCCCTTCTTCTCCAACACTTCCACAATCGCGGCAATCTCCCACATGTTCGAGATCGTGGCTTCCTCTAGGGACATGGTTTCACGTTTGGGGCGATCGCTACTCATAAGTCTTTCATGCGCTCTTGGATGTATTTCCCGAGATGTGTCTGTGCCTTCCCGTCCATGACCAGGATTTCAATCCCAAACTCCTCACCCTTAACCCATCGCACTATCCCGGCCGCCACTGATACCGGCTTGTTCGTTGGTAGTATCACGTTCAATGAACACACATCACCACATTGTAGCGGCACATCGCCTGACATCCGCCAGCCGGTACTAGAGACATTCCACACTGTGCCCTGTCCCTCCTGGAAGCAATGTTCATAGGCGACTGGACAAGCGACAGGAAACCGTCGGTATGGCCGAATAATAAACATCATTCCCCCCACGGAGACGCATTGTAGGGGGGCGGTCAAGAACACCACAACCCTACTCTGGCATGGCTTCGTGGCCGGGGGCCTAGGTGCTGTTATTTCTTACGTTGTCCTATTATATTGACCCTAGTATCTAGGAGGGTAACCATTGGTTATGCTCAGTTGGGATGACAAGGACATGCAGTTCTACGACCGGTCCGCCCTGGGCTATCAAGTCATTCTCTTCGTACAACATGGCATCAGCCGAAGCCGCCGAGAAGGTAGGTACCTCGGGATTCATCCAACGCTATCCACGGTCATCGAGTACCGCTACGGCTCTCGGTATAGCTACCCCCCAGCGACCGAAGCAGAGGCCAGACAACAGGCCATCATGTACTGTATCACCGCAGCGGAAAATCACTGGTCTCGAACGGAGACCCGGCTAGATGCCAGGATCTATCCATTCGGCGGGCTTATCCGAGACATGCGGCTAGTACCACCTCGAAGGCGTTGAACCTCACCCCACCGGCTCAAGATTTCACTGGCTCCTGGTTTTCTGTACAATCTCCACTCTATGCCGCTTTCATCGTTGGTCCGATTTGGCACCTCGAGATGGACTTATGAAGGTTGCCAAGGGGTAGGGAGAGCCGGATGGTAGGGGAGTATCCCAAGTGCAATGATTGAGAGAGTCAAGAGCGGTATGTTGGACTGTGCTGCGGCCTATAGTGGACCGATATAAACAAAGGGTGCCCAAAAGAATGGGGATTCGAGGCTCATTTCCTTGCCTGTAGCCTTTAGCTGAATGCGGGAATTCATCAGTGCAAGCTTTGCCTGCCGCAGCGCCTCGGCAGGCCGCTCCCCTTGGTTGATTCGCTTGTACAGGTCTTCCATCAGGAGGCTCGTCGATTGGTCTTGCACATCCCAGAAACTGACTATGAGGGATGAGGCTCCCGCGTAGAAGAACGCACGTGAGAGCCCCACAAGGCCTTCTCCCCACTTGAACTCTCCCAGGTTGGTCTTGCACGCAGATAAGACGACCAGGTCAGCCTTGAGTTTTAGTTCTAGGATTTCTCGAAAGGTTAGGAGCCCATCCTTCGTTGTCCCTTCGCTCGTTGTTTCAGAAAGAACCAAAGCGGGTTGTTCTGAACCGCTAAACTTATCTGGGACACATGCGTGCGTGGCAAAGTGCAGAAGCCGATACTGAGAAAGATCGATCTCGCGTAACCGCTTTTCGGATGCCTGTTCCCGCAAATTAATATGCGGTGAGTCTGAGGCGATGCCCCACAGAGCCGCGATCCGGTTGACCTCCTCAGCTGAGAATTCGAGGCGACTCCAACTTCCCTGGCATACACCTGACCTATGTTCTTCACTGGAAACTTCTTCATAAGCGGGATCGCCAAATGCCACAAGTGGAAAGGGTGGTTTCTCATCAGTTGACCGAACACTCTTCTGCAATGCCATCGCTACGGAAGCCGAGGGTGCGTAGCTAATCTGATATTGTTTGAGGAGATATTGCGCACCGGAAAGGCCACCACGTGATCTCTCGCTTTTGTCGCCGACGGTCGGTATCACTAATGCCTCAAACGGAAGATAATGCAGAAGACCGTCTGGAACGATAATCAGGTGTTTCTTCCCGCGAATCAAACCCTCAGCCGGTTGAATGAGTCTGCTATAGACGCTAGTGGCTAGTGTAAGGTGTTCTGCAGCCTCATCCTTCGTCAATAAGGGGCGCCCAAGGGTGCCCATGAATTTTCTCAAGATGGCCTCACCATCCCCAAGTGGTTGCTCGTAAACTTCAAACTGAATTTTTGTGATCGTCCACATAACCAGCTTGTCCTCCTGGACCATATACTCCAGCAACGCGGTGTCGTGGTCGAGGGCGTGTTGAACGTCTAACAGGCTGACAGGAGGAGACGACCACAATTGGGTGCCCCGTGGATGACGCTGTGCTGTTGCATCTTGTTGCTCCAGCCACCGGCTCCGAAGATCTTGGAGGCGATCAACCAACACGCTATGATCCGCACTTCCGAGCTTCGCACTTTTCAGCTTGTATTGGAGACCCACAATCTCAAGTCTCAACTTCTCAGCTGTTTCGGATTCGCCTCCCAATGCAGCAGCATGAGACCTCGCTAAGAGGTCTAGGAAACCTCTCGCTCGTAATGTTTCATTAACCTGAAAAGCTTCGTGCTGGTAATGTATCTGCTGGGTATGGCGGTACTGATCTTGAAGAAGGGATGCGAGGGGGCGATAGGCATAAAGTGCCCCAGTGATGACATCGTTCCTTGTTGCTTCAATGGTTGATTGGCGAAGAACCCTTTCAAATTCACCTAACCCCGTAGAGTACCAATCGATAGCGGCATGTAAATTATTCTGGTCAGCAAAAGTTCTTCCAAGCCCTATATGTACCCAGTGAATCTCAGGAGATTTCAGCGTTGAGCCGAGAAGGAGGGCGCGATAGAAATAATTGAGCGCACGAGCCATGTCTTTGTTGCGACGGCAGACTTCTCCAAGGTAATAGAAGTCCTTTGCTAACTCGAATAATCCCTCTCGGTATGAAAAGACGCTTGAATGGTAAACCGAAGCAGCTGTGAGCCAGAAATTGGCCGTGGCAATATCGTTCAATGAAACCAAAACCGCAATTCCTATTCGCTGATAGAAATTCCCAGCGGTGTGAAAGTACTCGGCGGACAAGGATGGAAACTGCTTTCGCCATTCGGCCTCAGAAAACTGAATTTCTTCCACTAGCAGTTCATTTTGACCAAACGCATTAAGAAACTCTGCGCTCGGATACGGCCACTTCGCTAACCATTCGCTCTCCCTTTCAAGAATGTCCTTCACCTTCTGTACGTTCTCTTGGTTCTCTAGAAAGGAGATCTTCGTCGCATATAGTTGCTCACCGATTTCTTTCGATGCTAGTGGATTCTGGTATTGTTGGAGGAGGGCTAGTCCCTGTTGAATGTAATCCTCTGTATCGCGTGAAGCAGCCCCGCCTCTAAACCCGAATTCAATGAGATTGGACAAGGCATTGACCTGCTTGAGGACTGCTCCCTGTTCCCGATAAATCGCCAAAGCCTTTGCGTAATAAGAGTGTCCGGCTTGAAAATCGGCGGTCCAGCGGGCAACTTCTCCCAGCGACGCTAGAGCGAGAGCCTCCCCTTCCCGATTCCCCATGAACTTGGAGATAGCAGCTGCAGCTAGTAAATCACTTGTTGCATCGTCGTAGTGAGCGAGATGGAGGAGTAGAAGGCCTCGAGACAAGAGGATGGCTGGTCTGAGGTGGGCACCGGAGCTAGGGTGGGAGGTTTGCGGAATCGCTTTTGCGTGTTTAAGGGCTGCTTGGTAACTTACGAGCGCTTCTTTGAATTGACCACGTCCTTCAAGATTCTGACCTAATCTCCATCCTGCTTCAGCTGGAATTTCTGGAGGTAGACCTTGGACGTCCGAATATGCGGTTCTCTCAAATGCCTTTTTGGCCTCATCGTGTCTACCAAGGGAACTCAATGCTTCGCCTCGCCACAAGGCCGCACGGGCTGCTCTGTTCCTGTCTCCCCCTTCATTTAACAGTCTTTCTGCACGAGCAAAAAGCTCGGTAGCTGCAACATAGTCTTTCAAACCAACACCCGACACTCTCCCTGCTTGTAAAAGCGCCTCACCTGCTTCATTTTCCTGCTCAGTCTGCTGGAAATAGGACGAAGCTGTTGAGTGCGCCTCAACCGATTTGGCAAACTCGCCAATCCGCTCATGGGCCAGGCCTTTCTCAGTCCAAATGGCAGCTAGGCTTCGTTTAATCTCGTGTTCCTGTGCACGAGTCGCTTTCTCAGATAGAACATCTGCAAGCTGTATACTTTGTTCAAATTGCGGAAGCGCCTCCCGCTCTTTGCCCGTTCTTAAATACACTTCGCCAATCGCCCAGTGGACTTGTGCTTGCGAACCGATATCCCTAATTCGCTGAAGGTGCGGTATGGCCTCAAGCATGAGATCTAGAGCCCTGGTGTGATCTTGTAATGCACCGTATGTTGCTCCAAGGCGAGCTAGAGCCCCTCCAATAGCAGCAGCATCATTTGCCCGACGTGCTTCTTCGAGGGCTTTGGCGTAGAGGATTCTAGCTTTTTGATAGTCTTGTTGTCGGAAGGCTGCGGCACCTTCGTCTAGATAGCCATGATAGGCCTGCAACGACGACAAGCTATTAGTTTGAGGGGGACTGTCTGGGGGAGACGCACAGCCTGCTGGGAGGAGGCCGAGGACTGTAAATAACACCACATGAGAAAAATCGATGCAACCCTGACAGAAAACCGATCTACTTCCACGCCGCATAATTCACTGGCACACGCGCAATGTTGGATGTGGAATAGCCTTTGCTTTCAGCGCGTAGTCAATCTGTGAGACCACTTCTCTTAAAGAAATCCTCTGTCGTGGTTGGGAATAGCTTTGAATATCAGCACTCCCTTCTGACTGGTAGCCGACTGCGTCCACAAATCCATCACAGTCATTATCAAACGCCCAGAGGTAGCCACCATCTTCGTTTTTGATCATGGCTGTCTCAAGCCACCCATTGTGATCCAAGTCGACAGCGCTGTACGGTTCATCATTTGGGTTTGGCCGACTTATCCACCAATTTGGCGGTGCTCCACTCTTCTCAACGTAACACCCCGCGATCATGCCCCATCCAAATCGGACTAAGTCATATTGTTCGTTCTTGGGGCAATTCGGCTGAGGTTGTACCGGCGCTGGAGCCAGATTCGACTTTGGCGCATCCAGAAAACGACGAACCGTGTCAACCGATACAGCAAAGTTGAGTCCTTCTCGGCCCTTCACGAATGTGTTAATTCCCACGACGGCGCAGGAATCACTTAAGAGCGGTCCACCTGAATTACCCGGGTTGGTTGGGGTTTGATGTTGAATGACATTGGCCCGAAATACCTTACCCTCAATTGTTGTCTCATAGTTCTTTCTGATAGCGCTTATTGTGCCTCGCGTATAGGTCCAGATTTCCCCTTCTGGGTGCCCGATAGAGTGAACGTCTGTGCCAACTTCCAAGATACCGGCGTTGCCTAACGGCAAGCTGGAAAGTGCTTGCGGAGGGGTGTCAATCTTCAATAAGGCTAAATCTGCTATCTCATCGACCTTTTCTACCGTCGCTCTTCGGGCAAGATCCTTTGTCAAGTCCTCCCCATTGCGAGGCTTAAAGACTACTGCCACGGTCGAATTTGGTCCAACCACATGATGGTTCGTAATAACGTGCCCCGATTTATCGATAATGACCCCACTGCCCAAACTGTCTTTCGTCAAAACTAAGACAACTGCAGGTGCGCATTCACGGAAAAGCCTCTGCTCTTTCTCGCCTCGAGTGCTCTTTAGGATTAAGTCTTTTTCAAGATTCTGAAAAACTGGGGAGAGCCTACGAAGAAGCGAAGCGTCGGGGACCTGGCGCAGACCATTGGCATAACCTTCATCGCTTGCGCTGGTCGATGTGGCCGACGTCAGGTCCTGAGCTAATACCAAAGCGGATGGCAAAAGCATCGTGAGTTGAACGAGAAGTGCATAGAAAAATAGTTGTGCCATCATAACGCCCTCCTCTAACTGGGACTTCAGCATTACATGAGAGCCATAGAGCGATCGTCGTTACTAGTTCGTTGGAAAACCGGGGAGGGCAGTATAAGGGGTTCACGGCAAAAAACACCAGCCTTCAGGAGGGAACGATGCGCCCGTATGGCTCATTGTTACAATGCTTGGCGCCTTAGTAGTATCGAATCCGGCGGCAGTGACTAAGCGGAGATCTCAGCAGGTTCGCGTCCCTAACCTGTTACGCATTGCCGTGACGTAGATGCTGTGCTAAGGAACTTCAGCAGCAACGGTCGGCCTCATGAACCGACCGGCCCGCTTTTCCTGGGGCGGGTGCTGCCTCTCTTCTCCAGGACCCCACAGGAGGGCGCATGCCGAAGAAACGACCACCAGCTCGTGCTCTACCGCCCACAAACGCACCGCCGTGGCTCCCAGAGCTGCTGGAATGGGAACAAGCGCCTTACGATGGCATTAAGGGACGCCCACCAAGCTGGATTTCTGAGCCAGTTATGGGAGAGTTTAATAGGGCACGCATAAGCCTTTTCTTCCTCGTTGAGAAACAGCAGGGGCACTACGAGGAGATTCGCGAGCGCTTCGATTACCTCATTGCACGTAAGTATGCCAGGATAGGCTTGGCTCTTCTTAGGGACAACAAGCCCTACGATGATGCCCTGGATTTTCTCGTTCGTATCTACAAGGCAGTTCAGCTGGGACCAGAACAAGGCGTGGAGAAATTGTCTGGGAAGGATGCAGTAAGCGGGTATAGATCTCGAGTAGCATCCCGGAACCGAGGTGATTACGCCGAGAAGCGCGAGGTGCAAGCGATAGGACGCGAGCTCTGGGGGAAAGACTCTTCCCTTTCTATAGCAGCGATTGAGCGAGCACCAGAGATGCGGATTTACAAAAGAAGATACACAGGACGGCACACGTTACGAGACTGGCTTAAAGAAATTGATCCACACCCCGAGCTAAGAAGGCGGGGACGACCACGTCATAGTTCATAGCTCTCCATTCTCCCTCTGAATTTTTTAAATTACCGTTATCCCATTCCGGGAATTTTCCTCGTGTCGGCGTAGTGCTATTTCTCGGCATGACACCACGCGCTTCATTGTGGGGCGCCAAACCAACCCGGAGGATTCTACATGGGTAATGTTGGACAGCTCGTCGATGCTGTGACCATCGCGAAATATCTCGGGCAGGCCAAATCAAGCATTTACCGTCTGGCTCAAGCCGGACTCATCCCGTCGTACGCGGCAGGTCCTCGGTTACGAGGGCGGCGGTTTGACCTCGCTGAAGTTCGAGACGCCCTCAAGGCATTGGCACAAGCGAAGGTGAAGCCATGACCGTGACCATTCTCGATGCGATGTATCCAATCCCGGTCAATGGGCCATTCGATGAAAGATATTTCCATGAAGATCTTCAGAGGATGAGCGCATTGGAGTTACGACGGGAATATGAGCGTGCACACCACCGTCTCTTGATGGAAGAGCGGCCCCACTATTGGCTTGTGGACCGAATCGGCTGCATACGGGAGGCTCTCAACCATGTCAATCGCTGAAGAAACTCTCGCCGCCCTTTATCCTCAGGGCTACAGTGATGTCCCTCGCCCCAAGCAGGTTTCTCTGAAGATTTATAGCGAGGGCGGCATTCCTCCTGCGCCTCAGATCGATAGCCCCTGGCCGAAACTTCAGGGAGCTGCCCTTCACGGTCTGGCAGGTGAAGTCGTCCGACTGATCGAACCCCATACGGAAGCCGACCCGATCGCCTTACTCCTGTCGTTTCTCTCAGAGATTGGTGCCATGCTGAATAGGGGACCACACCTCATTTTAGACGGCAGTTATCATCCGCTGCTCTTTTGGCCAGTGCTGGTTGGGCAATCCTCCAAGAGTCGAAAAGGCACGGCGGGCCGACGTATTGAAAGACTCTTGAGCCTGGCCGATGACTCGTGGACGCGTGGCGAATATAAGGGGACGCTCTCAAGCGGTGAAGGGTTGGCCTTTGCGGTACGGGATGCCCAATTCAAAGAAGAGCCGCTGAAGCAGGGCGGGAAACCAACAGGAGAGATGCAGACAATTTGTACGGACAGCGGGGTAGAAGATAAACGGCTCTTTCTCGTGCAAAGTGAATTCGGAGCGGTGCTGAAGATCATGGCGCGGGAAGGCAATTCCCTCTCCGGTGTCCTCCGTGATGCCTGGGACGGTCTGACGCTGGCTCCGATGACGAAAGCGAACCGGGTACGCGCTACAGATCCGCATATCGGCATTGTGGCGCATGTGACACAAGACGAACTCTTGCGAAATCTGGCAGATACGGAAACTGTCAACGGTTTCGGCAATCGGTTTGTCTGGTTTGCCGTGCGACGGTCGAAAGAATTACCGTTTTCAAGTGTGCCCGCTGAATCAGAGCTGGCAGCCCTAACTAGAGAGGTTGGATATGTTCTGCCGATCGCTCGTACCTGTGGTGAATTGACCCTTTCACCCGCTGCTCGTGAATTGTGGGCCGAGTCCTACCACGATCTTTCGTCTGACCATCCTGGTATGGCGGGCGCCCTACTCGGACGCGCAGAGGCCCAAGTGATGCGACTCTCTGGCCTCTATGCTGTCCTGGATGCGGAGAGCGTCATTGATCTTGTTCACCTCAAGGCGGCATTGGCCCTCTGGCAGTATGCGGAAGCCTCGACTCGCATGATTTTCGGAGACTCGCTCGGCGATCCTACCGCCGATACCATACTCAGGGCGATACGGTCGAACGGCGAACGAACAGACAGCGAACTGTCCGACTTATTTAGACGGCACAAGTCGGCAGCGGAGCTAGAGCGAGCCAAAGGCATCCTGGAGCAGGCAGGGCTTGCGTATTGTGTAACGATTGAGACGGATGGACGACCACGGATTGTGTGGCGTGCAGGTGCGAAAAAAGCGAATTAAGCGAACAAAGGCCTGCCCTTATTTCGCTTTTCTCGCTTATTTCGCAGAGGAGAGAACCCGTGAATGACCCTAACGGCAGTTTACAGAATAGACAGTCCTTCACCACCGAGAAGTACTCCCCGGATAAGATCATGAAGGCGCTCAGGGCCTCACGGGGCATGATCGCGACAGCCGCCCGCCTGCTTGGCTGTACCCGGCAAACGATCTACAACGCTATAGACCGACATCCAGAAATCGAGAACGTGGTAGCCGGTGAGCGTGAACTTATGCTGGACGTGGCTGAATTGAAACTACAGGAAGCCATCGACGCCGGGGAGAGCTGGGCCGTGAAATTCTATCTAGTCACCCAGGGTCATTGCCGGGGCTATATTGAACGGCAGCGCGTCGACCTGAAAGACGAGAAAGTTACCGTGATTATCGATAGAACCTGCGGGGGCACGGTGTAAGAAGCGACATCGCTATCGGAGGACAGGGTGTCGACATAGGGCGGGCTACTTTTTGGGGTACTTCCTGAGTAGATCTCGGATCGTTTTATCAACCATCCATATAGAAGGCCGTTGACAAGGCCATGACCACACATGAACCACCTCTCGCACGGTCACTTTCCCTTGGGCAAGATCCCCTTCCGCTCTAGTTCCTGAATTCTTACCTCAGCCAGTTCAATCAAGAAGTCTTTCACACTCTTCCCTTCATGTGCTGCCGCCATTTTGACCTTCCGCATAAGATCACGGGGAATGTCGCGGAAGTTCCACGCGCCGGTGCCTTCTGGTGTGTCTCGTGCCATACAGGGCAGAAGCCTAGCACTCTTCCTGAGAATGCGTCAAATAGCAGTTGACATGGTTCACTATCAGATGATAGTAAGCTTATAATACGCTGAGAGGGGGTGATTCTATGAAGATGGTGCGGTTGTTGATTCAGGTGCCGGAACCGATCAAGGCGCGGCTGGATGCCTTGAGACAGGAAGGCACAACGGCCAGCGGATTTATTCGGCATTTGCTGGAAGATCATTTCAAACAGGCTCCGATAGTGAGTCGGAAAGGAGGCTGAGCGATGGCGCGAGCAGGGCGAAAAGATCGGGGCTTGTTGAGTAAGCCTGACTCGACCGGAAAACCCGTATGGTATGTCCGCCTCTATCACGAAGGCCGAGATCGGCGATTCGGTAGTTTCCCCAACAAGACGAAGGCACGAGAATTTTACGAGAAGGCCAAGCTGGAACAGAAGGAAGGTCGATTCTTTCCCGAACGCTATCAGCACGGCGGCTATTCGCTGGTGGAAGAACTGATTGCCGCCCATGTGAATGTTTCGACGGTCAAGAATCAGTCTGCCGAAAAGCACTATGGCCAGTGGTGGAAGGACCGGCTCAGAGGCAAGCGGCTCAACGCCGTAACACCTCCCCTCTTGGAGCAAGCACAACGGGAATTGATGGCTGAAGGCCTGGCCCCTCAAACCGTAATGCATTACATGAAGTTCTTGCGGCACATCATGAATAAGGCGGTACGTGATGGAAAAATGGAGAAGAACCCCTTCACGCATGTCAAATTGCCAAGAGTGGCCACGGGAAAGACCCGGTTCTTGACGCAAGAGGAAGAAGCCGCCTTGGTTAAGAAACTTGGAACTCTCTACGGGGCGTGGATGCGCTTGGCTGTTCTTACAGGGTTGCGTCTTGGCGAGCAATTCAACCTGAAATGGGCTGATGTGGATTTGGAACGGGGTATTCTGACATTGCCCCACACGAAGGCCGGTCATGTGCAGTATGTCCACCTGAACGAAGAAGCGAAGGCGATCTTGAGAGAGTTTGATTCGTGGCAACGGTCGACATGGGTCTTTCCTTCCGAAAATCCGGCTACGCAGCTGGATCAACGGAACTTCTACACGCGGGTCTTTGTTCCGGCAGTGCAAGCCCTCAAGCTGGAGGGAGTGACCTGGCATACCTTGCGGCATACCTTTGCCTCTCGGTTGGCCATGAGCGGCCAGGGTGAAGGCACCATTGCTGCCTTGCTGCGGCATAGCACAACCGGACTCGTCCGGCGCTATGCGCATCTCTCCCCCACCCACCTGAAAGCCGCCGTTGAAACCGTGGCCAGCTTTGGCAAGGCTGCTCCGACCAGTCCAGAGCCCCGCCAAGCCAAGGCGGAAGAAGCCCCGATTTCCAACGGAACCGTGACGAAAACCGTGATAGGGGAATCTGAGAGGAAGGGAAACGTTACGGAAGTGGCTGAAAAGATTGGAGCGGGCGATGGGATTTGAACCCACGACAACTAGCTTGGGAAGCTAGGACTCTACCACTGAGCTACGCCCGCTCACAGGGATGCATCCTACGCGTGAAATCGAGAACAAGTCAAGGAACAGACACCTTCAGGCTCGCTCCACGGTCGCAAACTTACGTCGACCGATCTTGAGACGGTATTGCCTCCCCTCGACAAGAGCGAGTAGCGCATTGGCATCCTGCTGCTTTTGTCCGTCGAGTTCGATCCCGCCCTGAACGATCAGTCGACGTGCTTCGCTCTTGCTGGGAACCAAACCCGTTTTGGCGACAAGATCCACCAAACCAATGGCCTGCCCGTCCCGCAAATCTTGCTGGGTCAGGCGCAATCGAACATCCGGCTCATCTGGAAATTCTCGTTCTTGAAATTTCTGCTGAAACTCAGCTTTTGCCTGTTTGCCAGCATCCGCTCCGTGATATTGCGCCACAATGAGTTCGGCGAGAGTCTGTTTCGCCTCCATGGGATGGAGAGCTTTGACACGACCAAGATCTTCCGTCGTCAGCAATTCATAGTACCGATACATGAGCGTGTCGCTGATCGACATGACTTTCCCGAACATCTCTCCAGGCTTGTCTTCCAGCGCAATGTAATTACCGACGCTCTTGCTCATCTTCTTGACGCCGTCGGTTCCTTCCAGCAACGGCATGGTGATGACGACTTGCGGCTCCTGACCATAGTCTCGCTGTAACTCACGCCCCACCAGGAGATTAAATTTCTGGTCGGTTCCCCCTAGCTCGACATCCGCCTTCAAGGCGACCGAATCATAGCCTTGCACGAGCGGATACAGAAATTCGTGCACGCTGATGGGCTTCTGCTCTTGGTAGCGTTTCTGGAAATCGTCCCGTTCCATCATGCGCGCAACTCGATAGTGCGCAGCCAATTCAATCAGCCCATCGGCAGTCATGGGTCCCATCCACCGGCTGTTGAATTCTATCGTAGTCTTCTCGGGATCGAGAATCTTGAAGATCTGGCGTTGATAGGTCTTGGCGTTGTCCTGCACCTGTTCCTTGGTCAGAGCTTTCCTGGTTTCGGAGACGCCGGTGGGGTCGCCGATCATGCCGGTAAAATCTCCGATCAGAAAAATGACCTGATGGCCGAGATCCTGAAAATGCTTCAGTTTATGGATCAGGACCGTATGTCCGAGATGCAGATCAGGCGCAGTCGGATCAAACCCTGCCTTGACGCGTAACGGCCGCTTCTCCGCAAGCGACCGCTTGAGCTTCGCTTCCAGCTCCGCCTGTTGAATCACCTCGACGGCACCACGGAGGATGAGATCCAGTTGTGCTTGAACGTCTCTCATAGTTCACGCTGTTTCGTCCCTTGGGGTCCGGATATCGAGACCATCACTAAGGACTTAATACGGTTGAATTTCTTTGCTCCGATTCCCTTCACCTCACGGAGATCTTCGACTGCACGAAAGCCTCCCGTTGATGTCCGCAAAGCGATCACTCGCTGGGCCAATACTGCTCCGATACCGGGTAACGCTTCAAGTTCCTCAGCACTTGCCTGATTGAGATCGACCAGGTGCTGGTCCTGCTGGATCCCTCGTGTCCCGCTCACAACTTCGTGAATCTTCGGAGTCTGCTGAGAGGAATCAGGAAGGCGAGGTGGCCTCTCTGCTAACGGCTCATCCATAACCGCAGCAATGGGAGCCTTGGGCCGATCATCCGCAATCGCCCAAAAACTGACTCCCATCGCGACAACGAGCAGACCCACCTTGAAGAGGAACGATTTCACCATTGCCCGCTCTTTCTTCGGACTATGTGAACCATCCTCCCCGCTGGAGCCGCTTGATGCGCAGGTTGCGCTGAATGAATCGGGAGGCAGGCAACTGCGAAACTCGACGTTGACCGAGACATCACCCTTTTTTCTGGCTGGCAAGGAAGGCTTCGTACTGCGCGGCCGTCATTAATCGATCGACGTCGCCCGGATCGGCGAGATCGATCACAGTAATCCAGCCTTTGCCGTAGGGGTCTGAATTCATGACTTCAGGATGGTCCTTCAGCTCGTTATTGATCTCGATGACGGTTCCACTCACCGGTGTATAGATGGTCGAGGTCGTTTTCGTCGATTCAACTTCTCCGATCTGCTGCCCGACCTTGACCGCTGTGCCCACCTTCGGCAGGTCCACGAATACGATGTCGCCTAAGGCATCCTGCGCAAAATCACTGATACCCACAGTGGCTCGTTTCCCTTCCAGGCGAACCCACTCATGCTCGGTATGGAATTTTAAATCGGACGGAATCATGTCGGCTCCCTCTTGAAGAACACTGCGGTTGAGTGCTGATTTATCGGGATGGTAGTTTGGCCAGACTGACCTTGTCAAGGAACGATCCGGTCGAGATGAAAGCGACGATCATCGACCACTCTCGTACGAACCCGTTCCACCCCCTGAAGAGCCTTAGACAGAGAGACGTGAGCGAACCAACACCATCTCCCTCCTCCGCCGTCTAGGTTGGTCAGAAACGACCCTGAGTTCGAGTGCCCTAGAAACCCATCTCAATGAAAGATTTCCATGCCCGGGAAAAAATAACCAATCTCGAATTGCGCGGTTTCCGGCGAATCGGAGCCATGTACGGCATTGAATTCGATATTGGCGCCATGCGCTTTGCGAATAGTTCCGGCATCGGCTTTCGCTGGATCAGTCGCACCCATCAACTCCCTATTTTTCTTGATGGCATTCTCACCCTGAAGCACCAAGACCACCGCCGGACCCGAAGACATGAAGTCGCACAGGCTTCCGAAAAACGGCCGGGCTTTGTGGACGGCATAGAACCCTTCAGCGACCGACTTCGACATGTGGATCATCTTCATGGCGACAGGTCTGAGCCCTGCCTGCTCATATCGATGAATGATATCGCCAATCACGTGTTTCTTCACGGCATCCGGTTTAACAATGGCCAACGTTCGTTCGCTCATGATGTCTACGACTCCTCCAGACAGTTAAGGTAGCGATTGATAATCGGCGCACATTATAGGGATGGCCTCTCCCGCCTTGCAAGCACCGAACAACCCATCGGACGACCGCGTCATCCGTTCTTATTCAGCTGACGTTCGACGCTCGATCACGACAAACAGGCGGAATGCGAGAAATCGACCAAGCTTCTCCAGGTGATGTTCCAACCTGAGCATCGGTGTCACCAGCCACTGCGGTAGCAGTGAAGGATGATCGAACCCTCCGCTCAATAGGTATGCCGCGCAGGCCATCCGCCGCAGATGTTGGATGCAAAGTCCCGGATAGTGCGAGTGGAAACCAGATCGGTCCCGTTCAAATAGGATCGTCGCGACGGCCTGATTGGCATCGAATGGCCGGCGACCGGCCCGAGGAGTCTTCCGAGCCAGGAGATCTTCCCGAACATCCACTGGCTCCGGATGTAGCCATCGATAGATCGGCCATGAGAGCCACGAAAGGTAGGGATCCATAATGATGATCCTGCCCCCTACCCTGAGGGTTCGCTGGGCCTCATCAAAGAACCGAGCCACGCTTTCGATGTGATGCAAGCAGTCGAAGAGCACCAAATTCCCGAGCGACTCAGATTGAAACGGAAGTCGCTGCGCATCCACGACGAGGTTCAACCACGGCAAGGCCACCACATCTGTACAATAGACTTCAGGTACGTGCTCCTTTAGATTGCCGGTCCCACCGCCAAGCTCTACCGTGGGACCTGGCACCAACCAAGGGACCATCGCCCGATACCAATCCGCATACAGATGACGGAGCACAGGCTTCTGCTGCCACACGGCGCGATGCCGATACAAAACCTCATCGGACATCACACGGCCTTCAAACGAAAAAATCCGTAGACCGTCATTTTCAGCAACAGCCACCCGTGGGCGAATCGCTGGATGTTCGTGGTACCGTAGGATCGAGCGTGATACCGAACGGGAATCTCGAGAATGTGCAGATTCAACTTTGACGCCCCGAAGAGTAGGTCGAAATCGCCGAAGGGGTCGAACTCTCCAAAGTACTGTCGATTGGCAGCCAGTCGCTCATAATCGTTTCGAAACAACACCTTGGTCCCGCAGAGCGTGTCTTTGATGCGTTGGTTCAACAACCAGGAGAAGGCAAGACCGAAGAATTTGTTCCCCATCAGATTGAGCAGGCGCATCGCCTGGGTTTCCATGGGGTAAACGAGGCGACAGCCATTAATGAACTCACCTTTTCCACCTGCGATGGCCTCATAAAACTTTGGGAGCGCCTCCGGTGGTACCGTCAGGTCCGCATCCAGGATCATGAGTACATCACCTGTTGCCTTTTCGAAACCTTTACGTACCGCATCGCCTTTCCCTGTTCCGTCTTGGACCAACAGCTTGATGTTCTTCCCAGGATAAAAGGCCATCACACGTCGGATCTCGTCCGGCGTCCCGTCGCTCGAATGCCCGTCGACAAAGATGATCTCTTGCCTACCGCCGAACCGTGGAATTCTCCTCAGCGCCGCATCAATGTTGCCTCGTTCGTTCCGGCATGGGATCACGATCGTCGTCGAGTATGGACGTTCCGGCCTTCGCATCCGTGGTCGTGCCACGACGTAGTGGGAGAGGCATAGTGCTCGAAGACCTGGGAGATGCGCGAGCACGTTGTTGAAGAGACTGGAGAGAGCAGGAATTCGTTTCGGCAATAGCAGCCGCCGTTCCACCTTCACCACATTAAAATCAGCTAAGTGCAGGAGATTGGCTATATCCATCGGCGAGAGCCAGCTCTGCTCAGGCTGCGGCATTTTCATCCCCAGCTTTTCCGCGAGCCGAAGAATCGGTTCCCACAGATGGCTGTAGTACGATACGATGATCCTGGTCTGCGGCGTACAGACGTGACGGAGGCCCCTCAAGGTCGCTTCAATATCGAGCAAGTGACCGACTACGCCGGCCAGAATGATGATATCGAATTTCTCATTGAGGCTCAGCATTTCCGCATCGCCGACACGAAATTCTAAGTCAGGATGTCGCTGAGCCGCTTCCTTCACCATCTCGGGACTCAGGTCGATCCCAACCCCACGACGCGGCTTCACGGCAGCCAAGAGGTTGCCGAGCCCGGACCCAATCTCCAACACACGCAACCCTTCGGGTATCAGAAATTGATGATAGCGGGCCTGATCCTCATAGTAGGCAGCGGCTTTGTGTTCCCAGTAAGCCCGCCGACCGGCATAGGCATCGAAGTGGTCTCGAATCGCCTGTTTCCGGGCATCCAGCTTGGGGGGACGAGCGAGATGAAACGGATCGCGGCACTCGGCCGGATCCAAGTCCTCTAGGTCAGAAGGAGAGAACAGCCTGTACAGTCGTGCCGGTTCCATCTGTAGCTGTCCAAGAAATACCGTGGGACCACAGTATCATCAGGATCGAGATTTAGCACGGCCTGCATGGAAATCAGCAGGATCACTCAGTCCGCAACCATATGATCTCTGCCTCGATCAGTCATGCGGATGGTTCGTATAGCAGGACCGGTTCCCTCATCGATCACAGTCCAGACCATATTGTTTCTGAATCTTCTGCGCGACGTCAGGTGTCTCTTTCGTGAGGAGAGCACAGGTCGTGAAATTCCCGACAATCTTTTTCTTGGTCCGATCAATATAGGTCCAATCCACAATTTCACTCTTGGCAAAGGAATACGATTGCCCCTTCTTGACCGATCGAATCATGGGAGCATTATCGATCCGACCTGACCAGAGCTCCCCTTGTGCTTTGAGGTTGGACAACCATAAATACTCCAAATTGTCTCCTTCGCGCACTCTGACTTTGACCGAATAATAATCGGTCTCCGGTGGTGGAGAGCCCGCCTTTCGAAGAAAATCGTCCAAACCGGTCCGGGCCCGTTCCATGGCCTTCTGCATCGCCGGCTCCTCATCGTTCATCTCGACTGCGCTGTCCTTTTTGGCTTTGTCCATGAATGACGAAGATAGCGCCGAACTCGGGGCTATCGTGAACATCATGAGAACAGCACCCAGTAGAAAAGAATGTTGCATACGGCCCTCCTCCCTCGACGAACAATCAGCATGGAATGCATGACCCTACGCACACTCCGTCATCTTGGCGCTGTTTCGGGATCAATGCAAGATCATTTCAAAAATATTAGCATCGAGTACCAAAAGTCGGACGGACAACCCGCACGGACATGAGGAAGGAATCGACATTTTCTGTTACTCTACAGACCATGTCTCGCCGTCGCCGTACTCGTTCTTCCCGTTCACGCGTGAGCCATCCGCCCAAACAATTTTCACCCCCTGTACAATTTCTCCGACGGCGGTGGATTGAAGCAAAACTGTTCCTTCAGGCCGTGCGAAAAGCTCCGCCGACGGTCCAAGTCGGCATCTACCTCTCGATCCTCGTCATTCTGTCGATTGGCATCAACTGGGGCTATCATGCTTATTATAAGCCGACCGAATTGTTTTTCCCGGTGGAGCGAGCCCTTCACAAGAGCCCATCGGAAACCTGGGCGGAATATGGCGCCCTGTTTGAAGTCCATTCGACCGCGATCGTGGCACCCGAGCTGCTCGCCGCGTTAGGGCAAGCAGAGGGGTCTGGGAATCCCGTCGCGCGAACCTATTGGCGGTTACGTCTCACTTCTCGCAATCCATTGGAATGGTACCAACCGGCCTCGAGCGCGGTCGGGATGTTTCAGATCACTAACGGCACGTTTCAAGAAGCGAAGCGGTACTGCATCCATAACAACCAAGTTGTTGAAGACGGGCCGTGGCACGACCTCAACTCCTGTTGGTTTAATAGTCTGTACTCCCGGGTGATTCCCGGTCATGCCATGGAGCTCACCGCCGCGTTCCTTGACCGACAGGTGACTCGGTTGGTTGGGAATCGGCCAGCAACGATCCAGCAGAAACAGGATTTGGCCGCGATCATTCATCTGTGCGGCGCCGGCTTTGGCCGCACCTATGTGTCACGCAATTTTCAGTTGGCCGTTCGCCAACGATGCGGAGACCACGATGTGCGCACCTATCTCAGGAAAATCCAAACGCTCACACGGCAGTTTGCATTTCTGAAGGCACGAACAGAAGGGCCGGAAGAGCTTCGGGCCGAACCTCAGCGAGAGTAACCACACTCGATGCTCCATAACTACACAGCGACCACCAGCGACGTACTCGACACATGCCGGATCAGAAACCTTCTTCGCTAACCCTCTCCGGTCCGCCGGTCTCACGCTGGTGGGGGCCGTTTCCCGAGCTTCGCCGCGATACTCTTGGATTTTTCTTACGCTGCCAGAGCTACGGCGATGTGGTCAAACTTCCGATGGGGCTAGTCATCGAACTCCTCCTCCGGAAGCGGGACGCAGCCACCTATGTCCTGAACCATCCCGCCGACATCAAACATGTGCTGGTCACGAATCAGGACAACTATCAGAAGGGAATGGTTCCTCCTGTTGAATCCCGAATCTTCGGTCTAGGGGTGCTGCACACTGAAGGGGAACTGCATCACCATCAGCGACGGCTGTTTCTGCCGTTCTTTCACGGAAACCATGTCATGGCCTACACCGACCTGATCACGAGACAGGCTCACGACATGGTTGGAGGCTGGCAAGATGGAACGATGGTCGATATCGAACGTGAGATGGCACATCTCACACTATCTATCATCTGGCGACTGCTTTTTGGCCAAGAGATTGGGTCGGAATCCGACATCGTGCGAGACGCCATTGCCGTCGGTCAGGGGCTCATCAAGACACAGTACGATTCGTTGTTGGCGAGCATAACTCCTCTCTGGGTTCCAACAAAGGTCCACCGAACATTCAACCGCGGTCTCCATGCGATGGAGGCCATGATCCATAGAAGGATCGAGGAGAGGCGCAACGCATCTGAGCGGCACGACGACCTGCTCGGGCTGTTGCTCGCCGCAAGAGACACCGATGGGCGCCCGCTGACTCATAAAGAGATCCGTGACCAGCTAGTGACTTTCTTGCTCGCCGGTCATGAGACCACTGCCAATGCACTCACCTGGACCTGGTTTTTGCTGTCGCAATTTCGATTGGTCCGAGAGCAGCTCACGCGAGAAGTACACGAGGTATTAGGCGACCGTCTACCAACCACTGCCGATGTGCCTCGTTTGCGCTATACGAAGATGGTCTGGGAGGAATCGCTTCGGCTGTATCCTCCCGCCTGGAGCCTCCATACACGTGTCGGCCAAGCCGAAGACCACCTTCCATCTGGGGCTGTACTCCCCCCTGGAGCATGGGTCTTCATCAGTCCTTGGAGTGTGCATCGCAATGCGAGATGGTTCCCGGATCCCAACCGATTCGACCCAGAGCGCTTTTCCGACGAAGCGAAACGGACTCACACACCCTATAGCTACATCCCCTTCGGCGCCGGGGGACGCCGCTGTCTCGGGGAGTCCTTCGCAGAGCTGGAAGGCCTGTTGATCCTCGCCACGGTCGCGTCGAGATTCCAACTACGCTTGGTCGACGGACAGACGATCCAACCTGAGCCCGTCATGACCCTACGTCCGAATGTCCCAATACGAATGGTCCTCCAGCGCATCGATGGGCAGGAACCGAATCCCGCCGTTGCCTAGATGCGGTCATGTGCCCATCCTTTCCTCAGCTAGGCATCTCTGAGTTTATATGGTAGAACTCGCCTCCGATTGAGTAGGACACGCGCGCAGCAGCGACCGACAGATGAGACAGAAGCTCTCCACCTCCGCACCCGTCATTCTCTTCGCGCTCTTTTGCCTGATGTCACTACCAGGCTGCCTGTCACCGGTGACCTTGACTCGCGCCGTCATCGCCTATGATGACGCCATTACCGAATCGCAATCGAAGCAACTGCTCGTGAACATCGCGAGGGCCCAACATCATCAACCGATTCACTTTACCGGCGTGTCCAATGTCGCGGCGACCTTCGATTTTCGGTTCACGGCCGGCGCGACGCCCGCTTTCACCGGCGACGCCAGTCGAGCGATCCTGCCCATCATCGGCGGAAGTGTGGCGGAAAACCCAACGATCAGCATCGCTCCGATCGAAGGAGAAGAGTTCACCCAGCGCCTCCTCACACCATTTCACGAATCGAAGCTGACGCTGCTCTTGCGACAGGGAATCGATATCGATCTGCTCCTCCGACTGATGGGGAAAGAGCTGCGCATGCATCATAGCGACGGAGCCATCGCGTATCGAAATGATCCCGCTGACACAGTCGGCTACGAGATGTTCCGCCGGGTGGTACTCCATCTCTCCGCCGTTCAGGATCACAACAGCCTCTATGTTGAGCCGTTGAGCATCGAACGAAGCTGGACCATTCCCGCCGACTCTGTCACGGCTGAAGGATTCAAAACGCTCGAGCAGGATTACCAGCTCTCGTACAACCGAGAAGACAAGACCTATACGTTACGAAAACTCGTCGAAGGCGGCACACTGATCACGAACTACGATCCGAACTTACTGTCCCGTGAAGAACGGACGCGGTTACAGAACGACAACGAACATGGACTCTCGCACGATGTCACGTTCGATATTCGCCCGGGGCACTATGGCGGCGACTGGCCGCTCAATGGTTACTTTCGACTGCGCAGTTTCAACGCGATGTTGAACTTCCTGGGACTCTCCATCGACGAAGAGCCGGAATACCACGTCGACAAGGATGGGCGGACTCCAGACGTTTCCGAAAATCCCATCAAGACGATCGATCTCATCGTGTCATCATCGGCACCGTCCGGACTGGATCTCGCCATGAAGTCCCATGGCCAGTATTATGCGGTCAACACGAACGGCCCTCAAGCTCGCTGGAATAGAGAAGCCTTCAAACTCTTATCGCAATTGTTTCAGATGACGGTCACGGAGGTCCCACGGGCAGGAGTGCCGAGCATTACCATTGCAAAGTAGCGTCGATGGCTATCGGCTGCACCACCAGTCAGAAGAGGTCATGCGTCGGCGCGATCTAGGCTTGGCTTGGGCGGACGACGACCAATGAGATACATGATGGCGGGAAAGAGCATGGTCGTGCCAGGGAAAATCAAGCGGTATCCCCACCACGGTAAGGTAGGTCGAAAGAACCCCAACCCAACAGTCAACAGAACCGACGCCACAACCGCGTAGGCATAGGATGCCACCAACGTTGTGGAACGATCAGCACTTCGCTGCCGCGAAGCCGAAATACATCCCTTGATGAGAAGATAGACGGATAGGACTAGACAGGCTGTCCCATAATACACCGCATATTCTTGTTGCTGCATAAAGCCGACCTCGCTAATTCCACCACGTGCCCACTGTGGTCGTAATTTATAACGTATCACCTCCACCCTTGTCGAGCTGACTCTCCGGTCTTGAGACCTGCCACACAGCCCTGCGAGCTGAAAAAGTCCTTGCCTGAGCTTGTATTTGCCCCTGGCGCTAATGATAATAGATCGAAAGTCGGCACCCACCGGAACAAAGGAACGGCGCATATGGAAATGTTGGTCATCGTGTTTCGTGAATCGCTCGTTGAACAGGTACATGCCATATTGAAGGACTATGAGGTGACTTCCTACAGCGAGTTGCACAACGTCACCGGGAAAGGAGAGACTGGACTAACCAGCCAGTTCTTTTTGGCCCCCTCTACGAACCGGATGATCCTTGTCGCGGTTCCCGAACAATCGGCTCAACGTCTCATCGACGGGTTCAAGCGGTTCCGCCTCGGACAAGAAGCGTCCACAGGTGATCTGATGTTCCCACTCCACGTCTTTGTCTTACCCTGCCAACAAGTGGTATAGCTGAACTACCCACTACGCCGAGCGACATTCCGCCCGACAACAGTCCAGCCGTCGTCATGCAGTCTTGATGCTGAAAACAGAACGGCCTCCAGAGGAGACCCTCTGGAGGCCATATCGCACACCGCGATCCTTATCGCACCGCTCAACACTCGTTCATTTAGTGTTCGGCGTGCTCCAGGGACTCCACCGCATCCTCGGCATGTTTACGAGCTTTGGCCTTCTTCGCCTTCGCGGCCTTTTTCATGTCGTGCTTTTTAGCTTTCAGCGCGTTTTTCTTCCCCTTCATCTCCGATTTCATCTTATCGCGCTTTCCCTTCATCTCCGACCGCATCTGCTCGCGCTTACCTTTCATCTCCGACTTCATCTGTTCCCGCTTGTCCTTCATCTCGGACTGCATCTCGTCTTTCTGTGCCTTGAAATCCTCCGCCATGTGCTCCGGCGTCGCCTGCATGTCGCTCTTGGCTTCACTGGCCATGGATCCCACTTCGTCTGTCAATTCCGAACCGAAACTGCTGAATTCATCCGCCTGCGCTATTGCCCCCGTCCCAAACATAAGCCAGCCTGCGACGGCTGAGACGACAATAAATCGCATAAAGATCCTCCCCTGAAATAGGTTGTATCGCCGCACCCGGCGCCACGAATCAGCGCCCCGTCTACCGGTATCCTGAGACGGCTTTTCTGGCAACAGATTTCAAGGTTTCAGCCTAGCTCACAAACTTACCTAAAAACTATGTAGATTGTTCACCTCGGCCTTCACAAGAATACGAGTACATGGCCTCAGTCGCTGATCGTTCGGATAACAGTCTACTGCAGCCTGTGATGCTCTGATGACGCTTCTTGACGCTAACGTTGCCCTAGAACACGCTTGTCTGGTGAGATTCCTGATCGGTCTGTGCGGATTTGCCGTAATGCCAAATATTCCGTTCGGTAACAGAGCGCCAATCTATCTAAGTCATGCTTCGCCTGCCGTTTACAACGAGCCTCAATCTGTATATATCGGTTTGTTGGAATATCCGGCGGGCGCCCGATAATGAGATCTCGATAGCGTGTGGCGTATCGGTTCTCACAGTCACCTTCCAGATCAGAGCCCCCGATGAATTCTTCCGCACACATTCTTTCAATGACGACGTCGGTCTCAGTATGACGACGGAACCGCTGAATCGAGATCGTATCAGGCGAAAGTCGAGTTCCTTGAAGGGCAAGAACATAGGAAATAATATCAACGACATCAGCATCGCGGAGCTGATCCGTATCCTGGATCGGAGCCATGCCTGTAGCTGGAATTCCATATTTGATAATCAAATAGAGTTGCCGGATGGATTTATCCGTCGGCATTCGCAGATCGGTCGGCATGGGATCCAATCGCCCAACATCTGCATTCGATATCGTGTGAATGTCACCATTTTGGCCATGACACTCGAAACACAAGGCTTTCCCGTTGAAGAGGATCTTGCCGCGCTGAGTTGATGGCCGGCTTCCATCATTCCTGGGTGCAACATCTTCAAGTACAGTCTCTTTCTCCTTCGTAGTTGGTGACACAGGAAGGCGTTTCTGCGTTTCTGGCTTCTTTCGATTGCGATCATCTGCACCATGAGTCACACATCCGACTAGGATAAGAACGCCAGATATCATCATGAATGCTGACAGCCATGATCTCTTGGATTGTGACATCGGCTTCCCCTATCTCAACACAACGTTTCGATGAGATCTGTTCCCTGAATCAACATCATAGGCCGATTGCTCATAGCAAAGGCCCCAGTCGCATTGTAGAAGCCCATTGCTTCTGCAGGCAACCAGCTGCCCGCAGCTGCTTACCTATACCGTTGATCGCGTAGCAAGGGAAGGATGTACGATGTCCCTTCGGGATACGCCTCCATCTCCTATTACAGGAGGTGCATACCCATGACGACGCTCTCACGGCAAACCGAACAGTGGGAACACATCTCTTTGGAGCGTCGGAAGCAGTTCAGGAAGGACTTGACGGAGCACACCTGCAGAGCTGGCTTGCTTTTTGGCCACCTCTCCCACGGGGCCTGGTTCCGCGATGTGCGGGAGCTCCTTACCGCGTGACCCCAGCCTGGGAGCCTCGGAAAGTTAAACTCTTTCGGCGATTATTCGAAATGGTGCGGTCGATGATGGCGCCGCAATTGATGCATTTCCAAGCATAGAACACGAGAAAGAAATCCGAAAACCGCTCCAACATCATCATACCCTTACACTTCGGACAATCCATCGCTCCCTCCCAGGGTGATTACGTACACAGCTACGAATGCACTCAAGCAAGACCTGCGCCAATTCCTCGGAGTGCACTATCTCAAAGATTTATGCGTTACGTAGTTAACCGGGGATCGATCTCGTCCAAAACTTTGACGGTGTCGTCGAGTGCGCTGCGTCAATGCTTTGTCGGTCTTGGCCAGACAAATGGATGGGGTCAGATCTTGTTCTGTGTATTCCGTTGAGTTAGAGTGCGCCTCATGGCCCGTCCACTGCGCATGGAATTTCATGGTGCCCTCTACCATGTCACTACCCGAGGCAACGCCAAGCAGGACATTTTTCTGGATCATGAGGACCGTCACCGATTTCTCACGGTCCTCGGGCTCGTCGTCGCCCGCTTTCATCTTCGATTGCACGCCTACTGTCTGATGAATAACCACTTTCACCTGATGGTGGACACACCCGAGGCGAACCTGTCGAAGGCCATGCGCCATCTCAACGGTGTCTACACGCAAGCCTTTAACCGCCGTCATGGACGGGTCGGCCACGTCTTGCAAGGCCGCTTCAAAGCGATCATTGTCGACCGGGACAGTTACTTGCTGGAACTCTGCCGCTACGTGGTGCTGAATCCAGTGCGTGCCAAAACGACCCGCAAAGCCGACACCTATCAATGGTCAAGCTACCAAGCCACGGCGGGGTTCGCGAAGACGCCGCCCTTTCTGACAGTGGACTGGCTGCTCTCGCAATTCGGGAAGCAGCGGACGGCCGCCCAGCGAAAGTATCGCGCTTTTGTTACTGATGGGATTGGCCAGCGCTCGCCCTGGGAACAGCTTCAGGGGCAGGTGCTACTCGGGAGTGACCGGTTTGTGGCACGCATGGCGCCCATGCTGCGGGACAAACGGGGGCTCAAGGAAATTCCTCGACGACAACGGTGTGCAGCCCGACCAGCTCTTCACCAGCTGTTTGGTGTTCGCCCTCGTCTCGACCAAGCTAGGCGCAACGCAATCATCTGCCAAGCACACCTTGAATATGGCTATACCTTGTCCGAGATCGGCCATGCCCTTGGGTTACACTATTCGACGATCAGCCGCCTGATCAGTTCTCAGGGAAGATGACGCCGCATGAGCCAGGTTACGGCCGTATCTCCCAAAGCAAATAGACCAGCCCGACTGCGATAACTGCCACGATGACAATGTGCATGGTTACATCCTCCCTGATGGTTGTTGAGAAGCCACTCTCGTACCGTGAACCAGCGCGCCGTCTAGAGGTATCGCGAGAGATGGCTTCCGACAACTTATTTCACGATTTCCGCCATCAGGCTTCCGCCACACCTGACTAAGCCTATTGGTAGCAACCACGATTACACTCCGCGTGAAGCTGGGACGGAGCTCGATTCACGTTTCGAAAAATCCGTCATCCTGACTCATCGTTCCTCCCGACCTAGCCTAGGACACAGAGGGGGCTCCGGAATTTCGGACAGTGTGATAAGTGGTAGCCTGGCTTCACCAAGGCCACTGAGCGGTGGCGAACCAAAGGAGCGAGGCGATGAAACGCACGAGACGAAATCACGGAGCAACCT